>JAFEDP010000193.1 GCA_018241545.1 Pseudomonadota bacterium | reverse complement strand
ATGACGAAGATCTTCCCGTCGCCGATCTTGCCGGTGCGCGCGATGTTGGTGATCGCCTCGACCACCTGGTCGCAGATCGAGTCGTCGACCGCGAGCTCGACCTTCGACTTCGGCACGAAGTCGACCCGGTACTCCGCGCCGCGGTAGAGCTCGGTGTGGCCGCGCTGGCGGCCGAAGCCGTGCACCTCGGTCACGGTGACTCCCTGCACGCCGATGTCCGCCACCGCCTGGCGTACGTCGTCGAGCTTGTGCGGCTTGATGATCGCGACGATCCACTTCATATGGCGTGTGCCCGACTCCCGTGAACCGGTGGCGCTGCGGCCCGGCCGCCTGCCGGAAATGCAGCTTCCATGCCATGGCGCGACCGCCGCCGAATCAGCCGCTTAGGCGCGCGACCGGGCGGCAGCCGCGCGAGGCTGCACCGTTTTGGCGCGCGGGGCCCGGGCTGTGCTTGAATGCGGGGCGTGCGCTTGAGGCCGGGGCGTTCCGCCCCCACGTCCCGGGCGCAGGCCCGCTGCGCCGGGCAAGGAGGTCGCCGATGAGCACGAACTTCGATCCCCGCTTCCTCGAGGACCTCGCCAAGCGACTGTCGGAGTCGATGCCGCCGCAGCTGCAGGCGCTCAAGAGCGACCTCGAGTCGAACTTCAAGAGCGTGCTGCAGGCCGGACTCACGCGCCTCGACCTCGTGACGCGCCAGGAATTCGACGTCCAGGCGGGCGTGCTCGCGCGCACGCGCGAGCGGCTGGGGCAGCTGGAGGGCCGCCTCGCCGGCCTCGAGGCGGAGCTGAGCCGCCTCGAGCGCGAGGCCGCCGAGCGCGTCGAGCCGCCGCCGGCCTGAGGGCGCCCCCAAACGACGACGCCCGGCGCGGGGCCGGGCGTCGGGTCGGATCGTCGTGGGGAGGGGCCGCTACTGGGCCTTCTTCACGATGTAGTCGACCGTCTCCTTGACGAGGTCGTCCGGCAGGTCCGTGCGGCCGCCCTTCGCGGGCATGAAGCCGGCCTTGCCCTGGAAGCCCTTGAGGGCGTGTTCGTACAGCGTCGCCTTGCCCTGGCCGATGCGCGGCGCCCAGGCGGCGTGGTCGCTGACGCGCGGCGCCCCGCCGACGCCGGCGACGTGGCAGTTGCCGCACACCGTCTGAAACGTCTCCTCGCCGGTTTTCGGCACCGGCAGCGCGGCGGCCGCGGCCTCGCCGGCGGCGGACGCCGTCTTGATCGCGAGCGCGCTGTTGTCGCGCCCGGCGATCGCGAGCCGGCCGACCGGCGCGGTGTGGGCGTCGACCTCGGCGGCGACCTCGCTGTCGGCGGCGGCACGCGCCTCCTCGAACGGGTTCCCGATCGCGCGCGCGATGGCGAACTCGACGATGGCGATGGCGACCAGGCTGCCGATCACGACGCTGAAGGTGTTGAAGAAGTGGTCGTCCTGCTTGCTCACGAGCGCTCCCCGGGCCCTGCGACGGTGGCCGCGCAGTATAGCGGCTGGGGCCGGCGGCCAGAAGGCAGGCGTTGGACGCTCGGCCGGCGCCGCGGGTAGAATCGCGGCCCCCGAAGCGCCCGTAGCTCAGCTGGATAGAGTGACGGTCTCCGAAGCCGTAGGTCGTGGGTTCGAATCCCGCCGGGCGCGCCACCCCCTGACTCGCTGATCGCGGCCCGACCGGGTCGCGGCGGCCCCCCGAGACGACTGCGCCCGCACGAGGCGGGCGCAGTGGCGGTACCGGGCGGGTGGCGGCCGGCTCAGTGCTTGTGCTCGGCGGCCGCCAGGTCGTTGATCAGCGAGATCAGCTGCGCCTCGCCCTCGGCCATGCCGACGTCGGTCGTGTAGCGGCCGTTGACGACGATGAACGGCACGCCCGTCACGTGGTAGCGCCGCGTCAGCTGCTCGGCGTGCTGCAGCCACTGCTCGACCGAGAACGAGCGGTAGGTCTTGTCGAAGTCGGCCTCGGAGATGCCCTTCGACTTCAGGAACGCCTTCTGCAGCCGCTCGGTCTCGGCCGGTTCCTGGCCGACGAGCATGTTGTTGTTGACGTGGATCTCGCGGAACACCTCGGAATGCAGCTGATCGAGCTTGTTGAGCGCGAGCAGCGTGTAGAAGAGGCGCGCATGCGCCTTGTGCACCTCGCCCCACATCACCGGCACGCGCACGAACTCGACGTACGGCGCCTTGCCGTTCTTGCGCCAGTCCTCGAGCACCGGGTCGAGGTGGAAGCAGTGGCCGCAGCCGTACCAGAACACCTCGACGACCTCGACCTTGCCGGCCGGCGCCGTGGTCGGCTGCGCCGGGACGAGCGAGGTGTAGTGCTTGCCGTCGATCCAGCGGCTCGGCACCGGCGCGGCGGTGGCGGGCGTGTTGGCGGCGACCGCCGCCGCGACCGGCGAGAGGCCCGAGGGGGCGTCGCTCGACTCGCTCTCCTCGGTCATGCCGCCGGCGCGCTCGGTCGCGGCCGGCGCCGACTCGGGCTTGACGGCGACCGCGGCGACGCCGGGGGCGTGGCCGGCCGCGGCGCCGGCCGGCGTGCCGGGGCCGGCGTGGCGGCCACAGCCCGCGACCAGGGCGACCGTGGTGAGGAGCAGGACGGCGAGGCCGGCGGTCTGCGAGGTCTTCATCGGGTCTCCTTGGCGGACCGGGCCCGGCTGCGGCGCGCAGCGCCGCGAACGGCGGCCGTTCGCGGCGTCGGCAGCGGCTAGCGCAGGCCCTGCAGGTACGCGGTCAGCGACTTGATGTCGTCCTCGCTGAGGCGCGAGGCGACGTCCGTCATCATGTCGACGCCGGGCGGCAGCGTCGCGCCGGCGGCGTAGCGGGTCTTGGCGGCGTAGGCGTGCAGCTGGTTGCTGACGTAGGTGGGCTGCTGCGCGCGGATCTGCGGCCAGCGTGCCGGGCCGTTGCCGCGGCCGTTCGGCCCGTGGCAGGCGAGGCACGCCGGGATGCCGCGGGCGGCGTCGCCGCCGCGGTAGAGCTTCTCGCCGGCCTCGGCGAGCTTGGCGTCGGCCTCGAGGCCGGTCAGCGTCTGCTTCTCGAAGTAGGCCGCCACGTCGGCCATGTCCTGCGGCGAGAGCGTCGCCGCCATCGGGTTCATGACCGGCGCGATCCGCGCGCCGCTCTTGAGCAGCGCCAGCTGTTCGGCGATGTACTCGTGGTGCTGGCCGGCGAGGTTCGGCCACTCCGGGTTCGGGCTGTTCCCGGTGGGGCCGTGGCAGGCGCTGCAGGTGACGATCTTGGTGGCACCCGCCTCGGCATTGCCGACGAGCGGCGCGTCCGCGGCGCGCGCGGCGCTGAGACCGAGGACCAGCAGCTGCATGGCGAGGGCGACCGCGACCGTTCGACTCTTCATATCTCTGCGACTCCCGTTGGGCGTTCGCGCGGCCCTGTTAGACTCGCGGGCCTCGGCGAGCCGGGGATTCTACACGATGTCGGCTTATCCCCATGCCCGGTACCTGAAGGGCGCACACGACCCCTCGCAGTTCGTCCCGGACACCGGTCGCGAGGTGGCGTTCGCCGGCCGCTCCAATAGCGGCAAGTCGAGCGCGATCAACGCGATTACGCAGCGCCACGGGCTCGCCAAGACGTCCAAGACGCCGGGGCTCACCCAGCTCGTGAACTTCTTCGAGCTCGCGCCCGGCCAGCGGCTGGTGGACCTGCCCGGCTACGGCTTCGCGAAGGTGCCGCGGCCGGTCCGCGAGCACTGGCGCGGCCTGATGGACCGGTACTTCCGCGAGCGTGACTCGCTCGCGGCGCTGTTCCTCGTCATGGACGTGCGCCGCCCGCTGTCGGACACCGACCGCCAGATGCTGGCCTTCGCGCGCGCCTGCGGCCGGCGCGCCCACCTGCTGCTGACCAAGGCCGACAAGCTGTCGCGCAGCGCCGGGCTCACGACGCTCGCGCACGTGCGCCGCGAGGTGGGCGAGCAGGCGACGGCGCAGCTGTTCTCGGCGACCCACCGCACCGGCATCGACGAGGCGCGCCGGGCGCTGCGCCAGTACCTGGGCGCAAAAGAACCCGGCGACGGCGAACCGTCGCCGGGCCAGACTAACCCGGCATGGGGATGAACCGGGTAGGGGCCCGCTCAGGGAGGGTAGCGGGGAACGCCTTGCGGCGTTCGTGAGATGAGACCCGCGGGCCGGCCAAAAAGTTTCCGGCCCGGCGGTCAAGAACGGTCAACCCGGCCCCTCAGTGGGCCTCGTCCCAGTTGCGGCCGACCCCGATCTCGACCTCGAGCGGCACCGCGAGGCGTGCTGCGTCGCACATCAGCGACGCGAGCGTCGCCCGCACCGGCTCGACCGCCGCCTCGTCCACCTCGAGCACCAGCTCGTCGTGCACCTGCATCACGAGCGCGGCGCCGACCGCCTCGCGCTCGAGCCAGGCATCTACCGCCAGCATCGCGCGCTTGATGATGTCGGCCGCGGTGCCCTGCATCGGCGCATTGATCGCGGCGCGCTCGGCGTACTGCTGCTGCTGGCGGTTGCGCGAGCGGATCTCCGGCAGGTAGAGCCGCCGGCCCTCGACCGTCTCGACGAAGCCCTGCTCGCGGGCCAGGCGGCGGGTCTCGTCCATGTAGCGGCGCACGCCCGGGTAGCGCTCGAAGTAGCGCTCGATGTAGCCGGCCGCGGCGCCGCGGTCGATGTCGAGGCGCGCCGCGAGCCCGAAGGCCGACATCCCGTACATCAGCCCGAAGTTGATCGCCTTCGCGGCGCGGCGCTGCTCGGCCGTGACGGTGGCCGGCGCGACGCCGAACATCTCCGCCGCGGTCGCCTGGTGCACGTCGCGCCCCTCCGCGAACGCCTGCGTAAGCCCGGGGTCGCCGGAGAGGTGCGCCATGATGCGCAGTTCGATCTGCGAGTAGTCGGCGGCCATCAGCACGCGCCCGGGCGGCGCCACGAAGGCCTGGCGGATGCGCCGCCCCTCGGGGGTCCGGATCGGGATGTTCTGCAGGTTCGGGTCCGAGGACGACAGCCGCCCGGTCGCCGCCACCGCCTGGTGGTAGGAGGTGTGGATGCGTCCGGTGCGCGGGTGGACCTGCGCCGCGAGCGTGTCGGTGTAGGTGCTCTTGAGCTTGGCGATGCCGCGGAACTCCAGGATCAGGCGCGGCAGCGCGTGCGTCGCGGCGAGCTCCTCCAGCACGTCCTCGGCGGTCGACGGCTGACCGGTCGGCGTGCGGCGCACGACCGGGATCGCGAGCCGCTCGAACAGGATCTGCTGCAGCTGCTTGGGCGACTCGAGGTTGAACGGCCCGCCGGCCGCCTCGTGCGCGGCGCGCTCGAGCTCGCCCAGCCTGCGCGTGAACTCGCTGCTGAGCCCGCGCAGGAACGCGGGGTCGACCAGCACGCCGCGGCGCTCCATGCGCTGCAGCACCGGCTGCAGCGGCTGCTCGAGCGTGTCGTAGAGCGCGCACAGGCGCGGCTCGGCCTCCAGCTGCGGGCGCAGCACGCGGTGCAGCCGCAGCGTCACGTCGGCGTCCTCGGCGGCGTATTCCGCGGCGCGGTCGACCGGCACCTCGTTGAAGCGCAGCTGCTTGGCGCCCTTGCCGGCGACATCCTCGAAGTGGATGGTGCGGATGCCGAGGTAGCGCTCGGCCAGCGAGTCCATGTCGTGGCGCGAGGCGACGCTGTTGAGCACGTACGACTCGAGCATCGAGTCGAAGCGCAGCCCGGCGAGGCGGATGCCGTGGTTCAGCAGGATGTGGGCGTCGAACTTGGCGTGGTGGCCGAGCTTCGGCCGGGCCGGGTCCTCGAGCAGCGGCTTCAGGCGCGCCAGCACCTCGGCGCGCGGCAGCTGGTCGGGCGCACCCGGGTAGTCGTGCGCGAGCGGCACGTAGGCGGCGCGGCCCGGCTCGGTGCAGAACGACACGCCGACGATCTCGGCGCCCATGTAGTCGAGGCCCGTGGTCTCGGTGTCGAAGGCCACGAGCTCGGCCGCTGCGAGCCGCGCGAGCCAGGCCTC
>JAFEDP010000192.1 GCA_018241545.1 Pseudomonadota bacterium | reverse complement strand
CCTTCGAGGGCGTCGCCTGGTACTGGCACTTCGTCGACGTGGTGTGGCTCGGCCTGTACATCTTCGTGTACTGGCTCTAGCGCCGCCCCCGGGGCGACCGCGACGACGGCCGCGCGAGCGGCCGTCGCCGTTTTGGGGACTCAGTGGGCGACGCCGTGGGGCACGACCCAGCCCTGGCGCGCCGCGATGATCAGCAGCGCGAACAGCACGACCGAGAGGCCAATGCGCCAGGTCAGGGAGCGCAGCATCCGGCCCGAGTCGCCCCGGCCGGTCGTCAGGTGGTAGAGGGCGCTGCCGAGGCTGACGAGGATCGCGAGCAGGGTGCCGATGACGACGAGGCGGAATAGGTCCAAGGAACGCGCTCCGTGGGGAGGACGATTATAGTGCCGACGCTGCGCCTCGGCCGGCGCGTGTTCGCGCCGCGCCTCCTGCCCACGCTGCTGCTGCTGCCGCTGCTCGCGCTGCTGCTCGGGCTCGGCCACTGGCAGCTCGGGCGCGCCGCCGAGAAGCGCGCGCTCGTGGCCGCGTTCCGCGCCGGCTCCGGGCCCGCGCTGCCGCTCGGCGCCGCGCCCGCACCGCGCTATGCGCACGTCGCGGTCGCCGGCCGCTACCTCGGCGCGCGCCAGTTCCTGCTCGACAACATGACCCACGCCGGGGTCGCCGGCTACCGCGTGTGGACGCCGCTCGAGCGCGCCGACGGCTCGCTGCTGCTGGTCGACCGCGGCTGGCTGCCGGTCGGCGCGAGCCGCGCGGTGCTGCCGCCGCTGGACGTGGACGGGGCGGCGCGCACGCTCACCGGCCGGATCGACGACCTGCCGCGGGCGGGACTGCGGCTCGCCGGCGCGATCGAGCCCGGCTGGCCGCGCCGCGTCGCCTACCCGACCTGGGCCGAGCTCGAGGCCGCGCTCGGCCGGCCGCTCGCGCACGTGCTGGTGCTGCTCGATGCCGGCGCCGCCGACGGCTTCGTGCGCGACTGGCAGCCGCCGGCGCCGGGGCCCGAGCGCCACCTCGGCTACGCGCTGCAGTGGTTCGCGCTCGCGCTCACGCTGCTCGTCGCCTGGTTCGTCGTCCACCTGAAGCGTCCCGAGGGTCCCCGATGACTCCCCCGCCCACCGCCGCGGCCGTGCGCCGCCGCCGCCTGCAGCTCGTGGCGATCGCGCTCGTGTTCCTCGGCCCGCTCGCGCTGGCGTTCTGGCTGTACTACGGCGGCGGCCCGGCGCTGCGGCCGGCCGGCCACGTCAACCGCGGCACGCTCGTGACGCCGGTCGTGGTGCTGCCCGAGCTGAGCCTGCCGGTGCCCGGCGGCGGCGCCACGGCGCCGGATTTCCTGCGCGGCAAGTGGTCGCTGGTGACGCTGGCCGGCGCGCACTGCGACGCCGACTGCCGGCGCGTGCTCGAGGAGTCGAAGCGCGTGCGGCTCGCGCTCGAGCGCGACGGCTCGCGCGTGCGCCGGGTGCTGCTCGGCGCGCCCGGCTGCTGCGGGCCCGCGGAGGTCGGCCAGCCTGAGGCGGACCTCGTGGTCGCGTGGCTCGAGGGCGCGGACGGCGCGCGCCTCGGCGCGCCGTTCACGCGCCTCGCCGCCGGCGACGCGGCGCAGGGCCGGGTCTGCATCGTCGACCCGCTCGGCAACCTGATGATGACCTACGCGCCCGGCACCGACCTCAAGGACCTGCTCAAGGACCTCGAGAAGCTGCTGCGCCTGTCGCACATCGGCTGAGGCTCAGCCGAGCGCGAAGTCGACCGCGGCCCCGACGTGCAGCTCGACGGTGTCGAACATCGGCACCGCGGGCCGGTCGGCCTGGGCGACCAGCAGCGGGATCTCGGTGCAGCCGAGGATCACCCCCTCGGCCCCGTCCGCGGCGAGCGCGTCGATCGCGGCGAGGTAGTAGTCCTTCGCCGGCGGCAGGAAGCGGCCGCGGCACAACTCCTCGAAGATGATGCGGTCGAGCTCCGTCTGCACCGGCGGCGGCGGCACCACGAGCTCGACGCCGAGGTCGCGGTAGCGGCGCTTCAGGTAGTCGGTCGACATCACCGGCAGCGTGCCGAGGAGGCCGACGCGCGAGAAGCCCGCCGCGCGGATCGCGCGCGCGGTCGGGTCGACGATGTGCAGGAACGGGATCGAGACCGCCGCCGTGTAGCGGTCGGCCACGCGATGCAGGGTGTTCGAGACGCACAGGAAGACATCGGCGCCGGCGCGCTCGAGCGCCTGCGCGCGGCCGGCCAGATATTGCGCCGCAGCATCCCAGTCGCCGGAGCGGACCCAGCCCTCGGCGAGCGCGAAATCCATCGAGCTGATGACGAGCTCGGCGGTGTGGAAGCCGCCGAGGCGGCAGTTGACGGCGGTATTAAGTCGCCGGTAGTACTCTGCCGTCGCCTGGTCGCTCGATCCGCCGAGGATGCCGATCCTTTTCACGACAGTCTGTGCCGCCTTTGGACTGGGTTGGGCCCTGATATTTTGTATGCTACGGGACTTTGACGAGGGGCGTCGGGTCTCGCCGGGACCGGACGGCCGCTAAGGGGGTTGTACAGTGTCCAGCGTCGAAGCCCATGAGCGCGCCGCCGTCGAGTCGGCGATCCAGCGCTTCGGGCACGAGCCCGGCCCGCTGCTGGTGGTCCTGCACGCCGTGCAGGATGCCGTCGGCTACATCCCGCCCGCCGCGATCGCCGAGATCGCCGACCGCCTGAACCTGTCGCGCGCCGAGGTCCACGGCGTCGTGACCTTCTACCATTATTTTCGCACGTCGCCGCACGGCCGGCACGTCGTGCAGGTGTGCCGCGCCGAGGCCTGCCAGGCCCGCGGCGGCGCGGCGCTCGAGGCGCACGCCAAGCGCCGCCTCGGCGTCGACTTCGACGAGACGACGGCGGACGGCGAGACCACGCTCGAGGCGGTCTACTGCCTCGGCAACTGCGCCACCGGCCCCTCGGCGCGCATCGACGGGCGCCTCTACAGCAACGTGACGCCGGAGCGCTTCGACGTGCTCACGGCGCCGCGGAGGCCCGCGTGATGGCCACCCGGCTCTACGTACCGAAGGACGCCACCGCGCGCTCGCTGGGCGCCGACGAGGTGGCCGCCGCGCTCGCCGCCCAGCTGGGCGGCGCCGTGGAGATCGTGCGCACCGGCTCGCGCGGCCTGTTCTGGCTCGAGCCGCTCGTCGAGGTCGAGACGCCCGCCGGTCGCATCGGCTACGGGCCGGTGGGCGCGGCCGACGTCGCCGGCCTCGCCGCCGCCGGGTTCCTCGCGGGCGGGGACCATCCGCTGCGCATCGGGCCGGTGCACGAGCACCCGTACCTCAAGAGCCAGCAGCGCCTGACGTTCGCGCGCGTCGGGGTCGTCGACCCCGCCTCGGTCGCCGACTACGTCGCGCACGGCGGCTACCAGGGCCTCGTCAACGCGCTCGCGATGGCGCCGGCGGACATCGTCAAGGCGGTGACCGACTCGGGGCTGCGCGGCCGCGGCGGCGCGGCGTTCCCGACCGGCATCAAGTGGAAGACGGTGCTCGACCAGCCGGCGTCGCAGAAGTACGTCACCTGCAACGCCGACGAGGGCGACTCCGGCACGTTCGCCGACCGCATGCTGATGGAGGGCGACCCGCTGTCGCTCGTCGAGGGCATGACGATCGCCGGGCTCGCGGTCGGGGCGACGCAGGGCTACATCTACTGCCGCGTCGAGTACCCCGAGGCGATCGCGACGCTCAATGAGGCGATCGCCGCGGCGCGCGCCGCCGGCTACCTCGGCAGCAACATCCGCGGCAGTGGCAAGCGCTTCGAGCTCGCCGTGCGGGTCGGCGCGGGCGCCTACATCTGCGGCGAGGAAACCTCGATGCTCGAGAGCCTCGAGGGTCGCCGCGGCGAGGTGCGGGTGCGTCCGCCGCTGCCCGCGATCAAAGGCCTGTTCGGCCAGCCGACGATCGTCAACAACGTGATCTCGCTCGCGACCGTGCCGGTGATCCTGGCGCGCGGCGCGGAGTTCTACAAGCACTACGGCGTCGGCCGCTCGCTCGGCACGGTGCCGCTGCAGCTCGCCGGGAACCTGAAGCGCGGCGGCCTCGTCGAGCGCGCCTTCGGCGTCAGCCTGCGCGAGGTGCTCGAGGACTACGGCGGCGGATCCGCGTCCGGCCGGCCGCTGCGCGCGGTGCAGATCGGCGGGCCGCTCGGCGCGTTCGTGCCGGCCTCGCAGTTCGACACGCCGCTCGACTACGAGTCACTGGCGGCGATCGGCGCGATGCTCGGCCACGGCGGCATCGTCGCCTTCGACGACACCGTCGACATGGCGCGCATGGCGCGCTACGCGTTCGAGTTCTGCGCGATCGAGTCCTGCGGCAAGTGCACGCCCTGCCGCATCGGCTCGACCCGCGGCGTCAACGTCATCGACGACCTGCTGGCGGGGCGCGAGCCCGGCCGGCAGCGCCAGCTCCTCGAGGAGCTGTGCGAGACCATGATCCAGGGCTCGCTGTGCGGGCTGGGCGGCATGGCGCCGTTCCCGGTGCAGAGCGCGCTCCGCCACTTCCCCGAGGACTTCGCGCCGCGCGCGCGTCACTGAGCCGCGCCGGCCCACGAGGTAACACCGCATGTACGCCATCGACCACCAGGACCTCGGTACACCGCCCGCCGACTCGACGCGGATGGTGACCCTCGAGATCGACGGCCAGCCGGTCACGGTGCCGGACGGCACCTCGGTGATGCGCGCCGCGGCGCTGGCCGGCGTCAGCGTGCCGAAGCTGTGCGCCACCGACAGCCTCAAGGCCTTCGGCTCCTGCCGCCTGTGCCTCGTGGAGATCGAGGGCCGCAAGGGCTACCCGGCCTCGTGCACCACGCAGGTCGCGGACGGCATGAAGGTCCGCACCGAGAGCGACAAGCTGCATCAGCTGCGCAAGGGCGTGGTCGAGCTGTACGTGTCCGAGCACCCGCTCGAGTGCGAGGGCTGCCCGGCCGACCAGCACTGCGAGCTGCAGGACATGGCGGCGCTGCACGGCGTCACCGGCAGCCCCTACCTCGCCAGCGACCGGCGCCCGCCGGCCGCGACGCACGCGGCGGCGGCGCTGACCTTCGAGCAGGACGCCTCGAACCCGTACTTCAACTTCAATCCCGAGCTGTGCATCGTCTGCTCGCGCTGCGTGCGCGCCTGCGACGAGACGCAGAGCACGCTCGCGCTGACCGTCTCCGGCCGCGGCCTCGGCTCGCAGATCGCGGCGAGCGAGGGCGTGTCGTTCCTCGACTCGGAGTGCGTCTCGTGCGGCGCGTGCGTCGAGGCCTGCCCGACCGCGGCGCTCAGCGAGAAGACCCTGCTCGCCGCGCCGCGCCCGAGCAAGTCCGTCACCACCACCTGCGCCTACTGCGGCGTCGGCTGCTCGCTGAAGGCCGAGGTCGCGGACGGCGCGGTCGCGCGCATGGTGCCGGCGCGCGACGGCAAGGCCAACCAGGGCCATGCCTGCGTCAAGGGCCGCTTCGCCTACACCTACGCGACCCACCCCGACCGCATCACCAAGCCGATGATCCGCGCGCGCATCTCCGATCCGTGGCGCGAGGTCAGCTGGGACGAGGCCATCGGCCACGCGGCGCGCGAGTTCAAGCGCATCCAGGCGAAGTACGGCCGCGACTCGATCGGCGGCATCACCTCCTCGCGCTGCACCAACGAGGAGACGTTCCTGGTGCAGAAGCTGGTGCGGGCCGCCTTCGGCAACAACAACGTCGACACCTGCGCGCGCGTCTGCCACTCGCCGACCGGCTACGGCCTCAAGTCGACGCTGGGCGAGTCGGCCGGCACCCAGGCCTTCACCTCGGTGCAGAAGGCCGACGTGGTGCTGCTGATCGGCGCGAGCCCCACCGACGCGCACCCGGTGTTCGCCTCGCAGCTGAAGCGCCGGCTGCGCGCCGGCGCCAAGCTGATCGTGGTCGACCCGCGCGTGATCCCGCTGGTGCGCACCGCGCACATCGAGGCCGCGGCGCACCTGCAGCTGCGGCCCGGCACCAAC
>JAFEDP010000191.1 GCA_018241545.1 Pseudomonadota bacterium | reverse complement strand
TGCCGGGTCGGGCGCGGCCTGCCGCACCCGGCGAGCTTCGCGGCGTTCCTCGACGGCGAGTGGACGCGCGACGGGGTGCTGCGCGTCGCGCACGCGCGCATCAGCGAGCGCGCCGCCGGCATCGAGACGCTGGCCGAGGAGCCGCGGCCGGTGAGCTACGCCTCGTCCGCGCGCTCCGACCGGGGCCCGGCGCGCAGCAACAACCAGGACGCGTACCTCGAGCGGCCGGAGATCGGCTGCTGGGTGGTCGCCGACGGCATGGGCGGCCACGAGCACGGCGAGGTCGCGAGCCGCATGGTGTGCGACGCGCTCGCGAGCCTCATGCCCGGCCCGACGCTCGAGGCGACCGCGGTCGCCGTGCGCGAGGCGCTCGGCGGCGTCAACGCGGCGCTGCGCCGCGGCGCGACCGGCGGCACCAGCGGCTCGACCGTCGTCGTGCTGCTGACCCGCGGCGCGCAGTGGCAGGTGCTGTGGGCCGGCGACAGCCGCGCCTACCGCTGGCGCGACGGGGTGCTCGAGCCCCTGACCACCGACCACGCCTGGCAGTCGCCGGAGGCCGCCGACGGCGCCGGTCCGGAGACGTTCGCGATCACGCGCGCCGTCGGCGGCGAGGCGACGCTCGAGCTCGACGCGCACCGCGGCCGGGTCCAGCCCGGCGACCGCTTCCTGCTGTGCTCCGACGGCCTGACGCGGGTGCTCGACGACGCCCGCCTCGCCGCGCTGCTCGGCGCGGGCGATGCCGACGCCGTCGCCGGCGCGCTGATCGAGGCGGCGCTCGCCGCGCACACCACCGACAACGTCACGGTCGTGGTGGTGACCGCCGACTGACGCGGCTCAGGCCGCGCGCCGGCACGTAGCCTCGAGCAGGCGCGCGAGCTCGCGCGTCGCGGGACCGGCGGCATCGCGGTCGGCGTACACGAGGTGCAGCTCGACGCTGCGCTCGCCGCCCGCGGCGAGCGGCAGCGGCTTGAGCGTCCCCGCCTCGAGCTCGGCGCGGATGTGCTCGCGCGGCACCCACGCGAAGCCGAGGCCCTGCTTCAGCATCTCGATCGAGGTCTTGAGGTGGGACACGGTCCAGCGCTCGTCGGCGCCGAGCCAGCCGGCGTCGAGCCGCCGGCGCGAGCCGGAGTCGCGCACGACGATCTGGCGGTCGCGCGACAGGTCCTCGAGCGTCACCGGCCGGCCGAGTGCGTGCAGCCGGTGCGCCGGGTGCGCCACCGCCACGAACTCCACCCGCATCAGCCGCGAGCCGAGCAGGCCCGGCGGCACCTGGCCGACGATCGCGAGGTCGACCTCGCGCCGCAGCAGGGCCTCGGTCGAGCCCGACAGCACCGACTCGACCACCTCGATGCGCGTCGCGCGGCACACCGGCGCGAACGCCGCGAGCGCCTCGTACAGCAGCGCCGGCGGGAAGATGATGTCGACCGCGAGGCGCAGCTCGGCCTCCCAGCCGGCGGCGAGGCTGGCGGCGAGCGCCTCGAGGCTCTCGGCGCCGGCCAGCAACGCCCGCGCACGCCGCAGCAGCGTCTCCCCGGCCGGCGTCAGCGCGCTGCGCCGCCCGGCGGGCTCGGTCAGGGCCACCGGCAGCGCCGCCTGCAGCTGCTGCACCGCGTAGCTCACCGCCGACTGGCTGCGCCCGAGCGCCTCGGCGGCCGCCGAGAACCCGCCCTCGTCCACCACCGCCGCGAGGACGGCCCAGTGCTCGAGGGACGTACGCGGGATCCTGGTCATTTAATCGAAAAACCAGATCATGATGGCCAAATATACGCCATTGATGATCGGATTTGCGGATATAGATTGGTGTCCTCGCCACTGCTTCCGGAGGACCCATGACGACCCTGCTGCAGATCCACTCGAGCCTCGCCGGCGAGGCCGCCGCCTCGAGCGCGCTGGCCGAGCGCCTGGTCGCGGCGCGCCGCGCGCGCGAGCCTGAGCCGCAGTTCCTCGAGCCGGGCGACGGCCGCGAGCTGCGCGGCGTCGGCGGCATAGCCGTGCCGTGCGAGCTCGGCCCGGTAGCGTTCCGGCAGCGTCACTCGGCGGCGAGCTCCGGGCGGCCGCGGAAGTGCTCGAGCGCCTCGGGATTGGCGAGCGCGTCGGTGTTGCGGACCGGCAGCCCGTGCACGACGTTGCGCACCGCCAGCTCGACGATCTTGCCGCTGATCGTGCGCGGGATGTCGGGCACGGCGACGACCTTGGCGGGCACGTGGCGCGGCGTCGTGTTGGTGCGGATCGTGTCCTTGATGCGCCGGACCAGCGCCTCGTCGAGCGCCGTCCCGGGTCGCAGGCGCACGAACAGCACCACGCGCACGTCGTTCTGCCAGTCCTGGCCGATGGCCAGCGCCTCGAGGACCTCGTCGATGCGCTCGACCTGGCGGTAGATCTCGGCGGTGCCGATGCGCACGCCGCCCGGGTTCAGGACGGCATCGGAGCGGCCGAGTATCACGAGCCCGCCGCGGTCGGTCAGCACCGCGTAGTCGCCGTGGTGCCACACGCCCGGGAAGCGCTCGAAGTACGCGGCCCTCAGCCGAGCGCCGTCCGGGTCGTTCCAGAACCCCACGGGCATGGACGGGAAGGCCCGCGTGCAGACGAGCTCGCCGCGCTCGTTGCGCAGCGGCCGGCCCTCGTCGTTCCAGACGTCGACCGCCATGCCGAGCCCGCGGCACTGGATCTCTCCGCGGTAGACCGGCAGCCAGGGGTTGCCGAGGCAGAAGCAGGAGATGATGTCGGTGCCGCCGGAGATCGAGGCCAGCTGCACGTCGGCCTTGACCGCGCCGTACACGTAGTCGAACTGCTCGGCCGCGAGCGGCGAGCCGGTGGACAGCACGCTGCGCAGCGCGCCGAGGTCGTGATGGTCGGCCGGGCGGTAGCCGGCCTTCTCGAGCGCACCGAGGTACTTCGGGCTGGTGCCGAAGTGCGTCACGCCCTCGCGCGCCGCCATCGCCCACAGCACCTCGGGTCCCGGGTGGAACGGCGAGCCCTCGTAGAGCACGAGCGTCGCGCCGCCGGCGAGCCCGGACACGAGCCAGTTCCACATCATCCAGCCGCAGGTCGTGAAGTAGAACAGCCGGTCCTCGGGCTTGAGGTCGGCGTGCAGCAGGTGCTCCTTGCGGTGCTGCAGCAGCGTGCCGCCGGCGCCGTGCACGATGCACTTGGGCACGCCGGTCGTGCCCGAGGAGTACATGATGTAGAGGGGGGCGTCGAACGGCAGGCGCTCGAACTCGAGCGGTCCGTCGCGCTCGAAGTCGGCGAGGCGCTGGGCGCGCGGCAGGCGCGCGAGGTCCGGCCGCGGGCTCAGGTACGGGACCACCACGACGTGCTCGACCGACTCGAGGCGCGCCAGGACACCCGCGATCGGGCCGAGCGAGTCGATGCGCTTGCCGGCGTACAGGTAGCCGTCGGCCGTGAACAGCACCTTGGGGCGCACCTGGCCGAAGCGGTCGAGCACGCCGTTGATGCCGAAGTCCGGCGAGCACGAGGTCCAGATCGCGCCGCGGCTCGCGGTCGCGAGCATCGCGATCACCGCCTCGGGCAGGTTGGGCAGGAAGCCGGCGACCACGTCGCCGCGCCCGACGCCGCAGGCGGCGAGGCCGGCCGCGACGCGCGCGACGCGCGCGTGCAGGTCGAGGTAGCTGAGCTCGCGGCGCTCGCCGGCCTCGTTGACGAACACGAGCGCCGGGTGCGCGTCGCGCCGCGCCAGCAGGTTCTCGGCGAAGTTGAGCCGCGTGCCGGCGAACCAGCGCGCGCCGGGCATGCGCTCACCGTGCTCGAGCACCGCTCCCGGGCTGCGCTCGGCGCGCCATTCCGAGAACTCCGCGAGCGCCTCCCAGAACGCGGCGCGCTCGTCGACCGACCACTGCCACAGCGCCTCCCAGGCGCGCACCGGGTCGCGCTCCGGGCGCGGCGCGCCGTGCCGCTCGTGGGCGAGCGCCGCGAAGCGCGTCAGGTGGCTGGCCGCGATACGGGCCGGGGACGGGCTCCAGATCGGTGTGTCCATGGTGCGCAGTGTAGCGCCTCGCCCCGCGGCGGCCGCGCGCTCAGCGGTACTGCACGCCCGGCAGCACGCACAGCATCTCGTAGAGCAGGTTGGCGCCGAGCAGCGCGGTGTTGCCGGTGGTGTCGTAGGGCGGGCTGACCTCGACGAGGTCGCCGCCGACGACGTCGAGTCCGCGGCAGCCGCGCACGATCTCGAGGCCCTGCGGCACCGTCAGGCCGCCGACCTCCACCGTGCCGGTGCCGGGCGCGAACGCGGGGTCGAGGCCGTCGATGTCGAAGCTGATGTAGACCGGGCCGCCGCCGACCTGCGCCGCCACCTCGCGCATCAGCGGCGCGAGCGAGCGATACCAGCACTCCTCGGCCTGCACCACGCGAAAGCCCTGGCGCCGCGACCAGTCGAAGTCGTCGGCGGCGTAGCCGGTGCCGCGCAGCCCGATCTGCACCACGCGCCGGCAGTCGAGCAGCCCCTCCTCGACGGCGCGCCGGAACGGCGTGCCGTGCGCGATCCGCTCGCCGAACATCTCGTCGTTGATGTCGGCATGCGCGTCGACGTGCACCAGCCCGAGCGGGCCGTGGCGGCGCGCGAGCGCGCGCAGGATCGGCAGCACGATCGTGTGGTCGCCGCCCATGGTCAGCGGCTTGGCGCCGGTCGCGATGAGCTGCGCGTAGTGGCGCTCGATGATGTCGATGCTCTTGAGCAGGTTGAAGGTGTTGATCGGCACGTCGCCGGTGTCGGCGACGCGCAGGCTGTCGAACGGCGCCGCCCGGGTCGCCATGTTGTACGGCCGCAGCATCCGCGACTCGTCGCGGATCTGGCGCGGCCCGAGGCGCGCGCCGGGCCGGTTCGACGTGCCGATGTCGAAGGGCACGCCGACGAAGGCGACGTCGAGACCGGCGTCGAGGTCGCACGCGGGCAGGCGCATGAAGGTCGCCGGGCCGCCGGCGCGCGGCATCGCGTTGCCGGACAAAGGCTGGAACAGTTCCTTGCTCATCCTCTCGCTCCGCTCCTCAGGCCGGCCGCGTGGCGACGAGGCTCGGCCGCTCGCGCACGTCCTGCCACCAGTCGCGCACCGACGGCGCGTCCGTGCCGATTGACTCGCCGCCGAGCCGGAACTCCAGGTAGCCGAGCGCGACGGCGGCCGCGATCTGGCCGAGGTCGAACGGGCTGGCGCCGGGCCTGAGCTCGTCCGGCAGCGCCGCCACGCTGCGGCGGATCGCGGCGAGCGCGCGCTGTTCGGCGGCGGCGGAGCGCTCGGCCTGCGGCCGGCGGCGCTCCAGCACCACGGCGACCGCGGCATCGAGGATGCCGTCGGCAAGCGCCTGCAGCCGCAGCACGCGCCAGCGCGCCGTCCCGGACGGCGGCAGCAGCGGCCGGGCCGGGGACAGCGAGTCGAGGTACTCGCAGATCACCGGGCTGTCGTACAGCACGAGGCCGTCGTCAGTGACGAGCGCCGGCACCTTGCCGAGCGGGTTGACCGCCGCGACCGCGGTCGGCTCCGGCCAGGGCACGGCGTTGACCAGCGTGACCCGCTCGCCCAGCCCCTTCTCGAGGGCGACGACGCGGACCTTGCGGACGTACGGGGAGGTCGGTGAGTGGAACAGCTGCATGGCGTGCCTGCGGCGTCGCAACCGGCGGGGCCGAGATCATGCCGCGCGCGCTCCCGCGCGTCCACGGCCGCGCCTTCAGTCGGCCGGCGGGACCGGCACCGGGGTGTCGAGGTCGACGCCGCTGATCTCGAAGCCGCGCCGGAAGTCGCGCACGTGCTTGGCCATCCAGCTGCGCGCCGTCTCGGGGTCGCCGGCCTCGATCGCCGCCAGCACCCGCTGCTGCGCCGCCAGGATGCGGGCGCGCGCCGGCGGCGCGCGGTCGATGATGACCTCGAGCGCGGCGCCGAGCAGCAGCAGCAGCGGCTCCTGGGTCAGCGGCAGCACGCGATTGCCGCTCGCCGCGGCCACGGCGCGGAAGAACGCGGCGACGCCCGCGACCGCGGCGCGCGCCGAGCC
>JAFEDP010000190.1 GCA_018241545.1 Pseudomonadota bacterium | reverse complement strand
CGCTTGGGCTCGAGGATCAGCGTGGTCGATGGCCAGATGACCGCCGGCACCAGCGACCAGCTGATCCCCATCAGGACGGTCGAGAACCAGGGGTGCAGGTCGGTGAGCGCCAGGATGAGCAGCGTCGCCGGCAGCAGCACGGTTCCTGCCACCAGCATCAGGGCGCGATGCCCGATCCGGTCGGCCAGCAGCCCGAACAGCGGCGTCGCGAAGATCGCAGCGAAGAACACGCCGGCGTTGGCCTGGCTCGCCTGCTCGAGAGACAGGCCCTTGACGTGCTGCAGGTACTCGATCGCGTAGGTCTGCCGGAACGGGAAGAACACCGCCGCGTAGAGCACGTGCAGGCCGCAGATGTACCAGTACGAGCGGTCGAAGCTCCAGACGTGCGACCAGTCCATCGGCTGCGCGCCCGCCGCGGGGCGCGGGCCGGCGAAGGCACGGCGCCGGTCGAGGAGTTGCAGCGCGACCGCCGCGACCAGGCCGGCGCCGGTGAGGCCGGCGCCGAGCCAAAGCGGCGGTTGCCAGCCGGCGGCGTAAAGCCCGCGTGCGAAGGTCGGTGACATGTCGAGGGAGAACGAGCCCACGCGCGCAAAGCTCAGGAACAGCGATGTCGCGAGCGCCACGCCGCTGCGCGGATACCACTGGGCCAGCCCCGCCACCAGCGAGATGAAGATCGTGCCCTCGCTGATGCCGAAGGCGAACCGCCCCGCGAGCATCAGGCCGTAGGGATCGCCCACGGCGGTCATGACCGCGCCGACGAAGCCGATCGCCGCTGCCCACAGCGTGACGCGCGCGGCGCCGAACCGGTCGATCAGCAGTCCGGCGAAGAGCGCGAGTGCGACGTTCGGCAGGCTGATGACCGCGTTGAGCTCGCCGATCTGGGACTGCGTGAATCCCCGCTGGCGGCTGAGCAGGTCGGCGATCGGACCGATGACATCCGACTCGTAGTAGCTCGTGAAGATCGCGAGGGCCGAGAGCCCCAGCGCCCACCAGCGCAGCGGCTGGTGCGCGGCGCCACTCACCGGATGCGCGCCCCCTGCCGAACCAGCTCCTCGCGCACGGTCGCGACGTCCAGCCGGTCGAAGGACTCGTCACGGCGCGCCGCGATCGCGGCCGCCACTCCGGCGCCCTGGCCGGTGACCGCGCAGCACATCATGTTGCGCGCCGAGGCGTGCGCGATCGGGTCACCACCGATGCAGCGCCCGGCCACGATGAGGTTGCCGACGCCCTTCGGCACCAGCGCGCGGTACGGCACGTGCCAGTAGCGGCCGGTCGTCGGCAGGATCAGCACGCCGTAGCCGTCGATGAACTCGGGGAAGATGCCGATCGCGTCGTCGAAGCGCGCCTCGCCGCGCACATCGGCGCCGGTGAGGTTGTAGAGCGCGTCGATCTTGCGCGTATCGCGGATGCCGAGCGTCATGCCGAAGTTGCGAAGCTTGGCCTGCTCGCAGCCGGGCATGAACCGGCGCAGCGCCTCCAGCGCGAAGATCGCCTCGCGCCGTCCGCGCATCTCGCCGACCGTGAGATCGTCCGGGTCCGTGCCGTCGATCTCGGGCACGTGCACGAGGTTGAGGTAGGTCAGGTCACCCTGGTCCGTGACCGTGCCCCACGTCCCGGCGATGGTCTTGAGGTACGGCGGGATGATGCCCGCGTCGAGCGCCTTCTGGAACGGCTTGCGCAGGAACGGCGAGAACAGCTGGTCCTCCTTGCCGGTGGTCTCGTAATCCCACTCGCCGTTACCCGACCAGTCCGCGTAGGTCTGCGGGTCGGCCTTGACGGCCTCGATGAAGCGCTGCTTGTTGACCCCGGACATGGAGAACATGACCGAGACCGCCATCATCTTTTCCTTGGGCGTCTTGCGTACCGGTGCGCCGGCGCGGGTCGCAAGGTCCGCATCGCCGGTCGCGTCGACGACCCGCTTGGCGAGGATCGCCTCGCGCCCGGCCTTGCTCTCGGTGATCACGCCGCGGACGACACCGCCGTCGATGATGGGGGCGACGCCGGTGCGGTGCAGCAGCGGCCGGATCCCGGCCTCCTCGACCAGCTGGTCCGCCACCCACTTGAACATCTCCGCGTCGAGCGCGTGGCTGAGGGACTGCGGCTCCGGCATGGCGGCACCCATGTCCTTCGCGCGGGTCTCGAACTCGATGCCGATCCCCTCGCAGTCGACGGTGCGCTCGTGCCGGTACCAGGCAAAGCCCTCGACGCCCACCTGGGTGATGTTGCCGCCGAAGCAGCCATTGCGCTCGAGCAGGGCCGTGCGCGCGCCGGCCCGTGCCGACGCGAGCGCCGCGGCGAGTCCGCCGGGGCCGCTGCCCACCACCAGGACGTCGGTCTCGAGGATCACGTCGACCGTCCGCGCCGGCTCGTTCACCGTCTTCATCGTGCCCACTTCCCCCGCCGTGGCGCCCCGGCCTTCGGTCGCCGGACGGTACCGGATCGGCGGCACCGCGTCACGCGGGCCACTGGCGCAATACCGCCGGGCGGCTATGATGGCGGCGGCTCGCGGACCCATCAGCCGTCACAGAACCGTCACAAGGCCCGCCGCGGCGCCGCTATCGCCCGCCGCATGCAAGCAGGACCCGCTTGGCCAACGCCCTGACCCGCTACCTCGAGCGCGCCAGCCCGCTGGTGCTGACCACCGTGGCCGGACTCGCCGGCTTCAGCGCCTATTTCTCCATGTACGCCTTCCGCAAGCCGTTCTCCGCCGCCACGTTCGCGGTCGTGCCCGGCTGGCACTTCGCGCTCGACTACAAGATCGCGCTGGTGCTCGCGCAGGTGGTCGGCTACGCGCTGTCGAAGTTCGTCGGCATCAAGGTGATCTCGGAACTGGATCCGTCGCGGCGCGCATCCGCGATCGTCGTTCTGATACTCGCGTCGTGGCTGGCGCTCATCCTCTTCGCCCTCGTGCCAGCGCCCTGGAATGTCGCAGCGCTGTTCCTCAACGGACTGCCGCTCGGCATGATCTGGGGCCTGGTATTCGGGTTCATGGAGGGCCGGCGCACCTCCGAGGTGCTCGGCGCGGTCGTCTGCGCCAGCTTCATCGTCTCCTCCGGCGCCGTGAAATCGGTCGGTAAGCTGCTGATGTCGCACTGGGGCGTCAGTCCGTTCTGGATGCCGGCGCTCGCCGGCGCTGCGTTCATGCCGCTGATGATCGTGTCGGTGTGGATGCTGGCCTCGCTGCCGCCGCCGGACGCCGCGGACGAGGCGGCGCGAGTACGCCGCGCTCCGATGGACGGCAGGGCGCGACGCGCGTTTCTCGCCGAGTACGGCCCCGGCGTCGCCCTGCTGATTGCGCTGTACGTGTTCGCGACGGCGCTGCGGGACTTTCGCGACAATTTCGCTGCCGAACTCTGGGCCGGGCTCGGCTACGGCGACGCGGCGGCGGTATTCACCGCGAGCGAGCTGCCGGTGGCCGTGCTGGCGCTCGTCGTGCTCGGTCTCATCATCCGCGTCCGCGACAACGAGCGCGCGCTGCTCGTGATCCATGGCGTGATCGTCGCGGGACTGGCGCTGCTCGGCGGGTCGACGCTGGCATTCCAGGCCGGCTGGCTCGGCCCGGTGCCGTGGATGATCCTGAGCGGTGCGGGCCTGTACATGGCCTACACGCCGTTCAACGCCATGCTGTTCGACCGCCTGATCGCGGTGAGCGGACGCGTCGGCACCGCCGGGTTCCTGATCTACCTCGCCGACGCGGCCGGCTACTTCGGCAGCTGCGCGCTGCTCGTCTGGCGCAACTTCGGCCTGTTCGCGCTCAAGTGGCTCAACGTGTTCATCGCGAGCGCATACGCGACGAGCGTCGCCGGGATCGCGCTCGTGCTCGGCGCCGCCCTCTACTTCCACCGCCGGGTGACCGCGCCGCGCGGGTTCGCCGCGCCGGCCGCGGACGCCCTGGCCCGGGTCCCGGTGCCGCCGGCAGACCCTGCCGGACCGGGCCGGTTGCGCTGACGGGCACGGCCGGCCCCGCGCAGCCTGACATGCGTAGTTTCCGAAGGACCGACCAGGCCGTCGGGGATGTCTAACAAACCGAGTCGTGGCATCTTACGCGGATATGCCGGCGGCATCCGCCGGCGTGGCCGGCTGGACAGGAGCCTATGAACGCACGTGACTGGAGCGCCTCGCCCCGCAACTGGGTGACGACCCTGATGTTCGCGCTGACCGCGCTGGTCGCGGTCGTCGGCGTGCCGTGGTACGGGATCGTGCACGGCTACAGCGCCGCGGCCTGGGTCTGGTTCGCGGTCATCCTGAGCGCCAACGAGCTCGCGATCACCTGCGGCTACCATCGGCTGTTCGCCCACGTGACCTACGAGGCACACCCCGCGCTGCGGCTCGTGTACCTGCTGTTCGGTGCGATGGCGCTGCAGAACAGCGCGCTGGTGTGGAGCGCGGGTCATCGGATCCACCACCGCTACATCGACGACCCGCAGCGCGACCCGTACTGCGCGCGGCGCGGCTTCTGGTTCTCGCACATCGGCTGGATGCTGCGCAATTATCCGAGCGGGGAGCCGGACCTCGGCACGGTGCGCGAGCTGCAGCACGACCGGCTCGTGATGTGGCAGCACCGCCACTACCTCGCGATCGCGCTCTCGATGAACTTGGGCGTGCCGCTGCTGCTCGGCTGGGCGGAGGGCGACGTCGTCGGCTTCCTGCTCCTCGCCGGAGTCCTGCGGCTCGTGGTCAGCCACCACCTGACCTTCTGCATCAATTCGCTCGCTCACATGATCGGCTCGCGGCCCTACACCGAGGACAACACCGCCCGCGACAATGCGGTCGTCGCGCTGCTGACCTTCGGCGAGGGCTACCACAACTTCCACCACATGTTCGCGCACGACTACCGCAACGGCGTGCGCTGGTGGCAGTGGGACCCGTCGAAGTGGTTCATCAACCTGATGCACTGGGTCGGGCTCGCGCGCAACCTCAAGAGCGTGCCGTGGTTCCGCATCCAGCGCGCCATCCTCGAGACGCAGTTCCGCCGCGCCGAGCGCCAGCTGGCGCAGTCGGGCGATCGCGCCAAGCTCGAGCACCTGCGCCAGCGCGTCGCCGAGGAGTACGCCTCGTTCACTGCCGCCGTGACCGCCTGGAGCCAGCTGCGCGAGCAGTGGCTGCAGTCCACGCGCCGGGCAGTGGCGGAGCGCTGGGAGCGGTCGATCCTGCAGATGCGGCTCAAGGAACTCGAGCACGGGCTCCGGCTGCAGTACCGGCGCATGCGGCTGCTGCAGGCGCAACTCGCCTGAGCGGAGGCGCCGGCGCGCTGCCGGGGCCGCGCCGCCGTTGAGCTACACTGGCGCCGGGCGCATCCGGCGCCGCCTTCCGTCCGTAACGCCATGTCCCACGGATCCACGAGCGCGCGAGTCTGGACTTTCCACGCCGGCGACTGGCACCAGGGCAACGTCCCCCTGGTCGGCCCGCAGAGCCACGCGTTCTGGCTGGGGTCGTCGGTGTTCGACGGCGCCCGGGCCTTCGAGGGCGTCACGCCTGACCTGGAGCGCCACTGCGCGCGGGTCAACGACTCTGCGGAGCGCTTCGGCCTGAAGCCGTCGGTCAGCGTCGACACCTGGGTCGGGCTGGTGCGCGATGGCATCCGCCGCTTCGGCGGCACTCCCGAGCTCTACATCCGGCCCATGTACTGGGCGGAGAGCGGCGGCCCGAGCACGGTCGCGCCCGACCCGGAGTCGACGCGCTGGTGCCTGACGCTCAATGACGCGCCGATGCCGGCGCCGCGCGGCGCAGCCATCACCTTGTCGCCGTTCCGGCGCCCGACCCTCGAGACGATGCCGGTCGACGTCAAGGCCGGCTGCCTGTACCCGAACGGGGCGCGCGCGCTGGTCGAGGCCGCCGGGCGCGGCTTCGACAACTGCGTGCTGTGCGACCTGCTCGGCAACGTGGCGGAGCTTGCCACCGCGAACCTCTTCATGGCGCGCGCCGGGGTCGTCTACACGCCGCTGGCCAACGGCACGTTCCTGAACGGCATCACGCGCCAGCGCGTGATCGGGCTGCTGCGCCAGGCGGGCGTCGAGGT
>JAFEDP010000018.1 GCA_018241545.1 Pseudomonadota bacterium | reverse complement strand
GGCGATGCCCGGGAACGGATCGCGGCCGTGCAGCCACGAGTAGACGCCGATCGTGACGCCGGCGCAGTACAGCCCGAGGGCGGTCGACAGGCAGCGCCACGCGGTGCGCGAGGTCCCGACCGGCAGCGCGCGGGTCGCGGCGATCGTGATCAGGACCGCGACCAGGCACGCCGGCGTGTCGGCCAGGAGCCCCACGTAGTGGCGGACCTGCTCGCCGCCGACGCCCGTCAGCATCCAGGCGACGCAGAGCACGACGTAGCCGACCAGGCCCGCGTACAGGCGCTCGACCCAGCGCGGGCCGGCGCCGGCAGCGTTCGCGGCAGCAACAGAGGCGTTGGCGCCCACTCGAGCGTTCCTACTCCCGCAACCCGGGCCGGCCGCCCGTCCCCGGGGGCCGCGGCCCTACAAGCCACTGAACCCGCTGGATAAAGCGGTTGGCCCGGGCGAGGCTCGCATGGAATATGCCCGCGCGGTGCGAAGCGCGTCTCGTTTGCCCGGGCCGCCGCGCAGGCCGGCTCCGGCGCGCCCCCCGGACGAGACGCGGTTCACGCTTCGCGGGCGGACCCCGCGGTCGCGAGTCTTAGGACTCGGCGCCGAGCCCGAAGCCCGCCTCGACGTCGGAACGGCGGTAGACGCGGAACGAGATCAGCGTCTCCGAGTCCTCGATGCCCGGCAGCGCGTGCATGCGATCGCTGACGATGTCGGCGATGTCCTCGTTGCGCCGCGCGCGCACGATCGCCACGAGGTCGTAGCGGCCCGCCACCGAGTACACGTCGGTGACGCCCTCGAGCTCGGCGAGCGCGGCGGCCAGCGCGCCGATCTCGCGGGTCTTGGCCTTGATCAGTACCACGGCGGTCACGGACATGGGTGTTGCCTCAGAACAGCACGACGCTGCGGATCGACTCGCCCCGGTGCATCAGGTCGAAGGCGTCGTTGATCCGGTCGAGCGGCATCGTGTGGGTGATCAGCGGATCGATCGAGATCTTGCCGTCCATGTACCAGTCGACGATCTTCGGCACGTCGGTGCGCCCGCGCGCGCCGCCGAAGGCCGTGCCCTTCCACACGCGCCCGGTCACCAGCTGGAACGGCCGCGTCCGGATCTCCTGGCCGGCGCCGGCGACGCCGATGATCACCGACACGCCCCAGCCGCGGTGGCAGCACTCGAGCGCCTGGCGCATCAGGTCGACGTTGCCCACGCACTCGAACGAGTAGTCGGCGCCGCCGTCGGTCAGCGCCACCAGGTGCGCGACCAGGTCGCCGCCGACCTCCTTCGGGTTCACGAAGTGCGTCATGCCGAAGCGCTCGGCGAGCGCCCGGCGCTTGGGGTTCACGTCGACGCCGATGATCTTGTTGGCGCCGACGAGGCGCGCGCCCTGGATCACGTTGAGGCCGATGCCGCCGAGACCGAACACGACGACGTTGGCGCCGGCCTCGACCTGGGCGGTGTTGATGACCGCGCCGATGCCGGTCGTCACGCCGCAGCCGATGTAGCAGACCTTGTCGAAGGGCGCGTCCTCGCGGATCTTCGCGACCGCGATCTCCGGCAGCACCGTGTAGTTCGAGAACGTGCTGCAGCCCATGTAGTGGTGCACCTTCTCGCCGCCGATCGAGAAGCGGCTGGTGCCGTCGGGCATCACGCCCTTGCCCTGCGTGGCGCGGATCGCGGTGCAGAGGTTGGTCTTGCGCGAGGTGCAGCTCTTGCACTCGCGGCACTCCGGCGTGTAGAGCGGGATCACGTGGTCGCCCTTCTTCACCGACCGGACGCCCGGGCCGACGTCGACCACGACGCCCGCGCCCTCGTGGCCGAAGATCACCGGGAACAGGCCCTCCGGATCGGCGCCGGAGCGCGTGAACTCGTCGGTGTGGCACACGCCGCTGGCGCGGATCTCCACCAGCACCTCGCCGGCGCGCGGGCCGTCGAGGTCGAGGGTCACCACTTCGAGCGGCTGGCCGGCGGCATGGGCGATCGCGGCGCGGGTCTTCATGCGTTCATTCCTGCGGGGTCGGTGGGGCGGCAGCCGGCGGCCGGCCGCGGCGCGAGAGTATCGCCGACCCGGGCCCGGCGCGCACGGCCGGCGCGGCGGCGCTCATTCGGCATCCGGCTGGACCTCGGGGCGCGCGGCGGCGAACGCCGGCAGCGCCTCGAGCGCCGCACCGATCGCGACCAGGCGCGGGTAGGGCCCGAGGTCGAAGCGGAAGCGGCGCGCGTTGTACAGCTGCGGCACCAGGCACACGTCCGCGAGCGTCACGCCCTCCCCGTACAGGTGGCGGCCGTCGCCCGAGTGGCGCGCGGCGAGTTCCTCGAGCGGCGCCAGGCCCTCGGTCAGCCAGTGGTGGTACCAGCGCTCGACCCCGGCCGGATCCTGCGCCAGCGCGTCGCGCAGGTAGTTGAGGACCCGCAGGTTGTTGAGCGGGTGGAGGTCGCAGGCGATGCCCTGCGCCATGGCGCGCACCTGCGCGCGACCGCGCGCGTCGCGCGGCAGCAGCGGTGGCTCGGGGCGGGTCTCGTCCAGGTACTCGATGATCGCGAGCGACTGTCCGGTCACGAAGCCGTCGTCCTCGAGCGCCGGCACCAGGCCCTGCGGGTTGAGTGCGCGGTAGGCCGCGCTGCGGTGCTCCTCGCGCAGCAGTCGCTTCGGGACGCTCTCGAAGCGGAGCCCCTTGAAGTGCAGCGCGATGCGCACCCGGTAGGCCGCCGAGCTGCGCCACGTCGTGTGCAGGCGCAGGGCGCTCACAGCACGCGCCCCGGGTTCAGGATGCCGCGCGGATCGAGCGCCGCCTTCAGCAGGCGCATCGTCGCCAGTTCGTCCGGCCCGCGCGAGGCCGGCAGCCAGTGCCGCTTCAGCTGGCCGATGCCGTGCTCGGCGGACACCGAGCCGAACCCGGCGAGCGCGCCGTAGACCACGCGGTCGAGGGCCACCGCCTCGGCGAGCGCGCGCACGCCGGTCATCAGGTGCAGGTTGCCGTCGCCGAGGTGGCCGAACACGAACAGCGGCCGCTCGCCGAGCACCGCCGGCACCTCCGCGTCGAGCCGCTCGAGGTAGCCGACCATGCGCGCGATCGGCAGCGACACGTCGTAGCCCACCGGCATGCCCAGCCGCTGCATCAGCTCGCCGGCCGATTCGCGGATGCGCCACAGCCGGCCGCTCTCCTCGAGCGAGCGCGCGATCAGCGCATCGGCCGCGGTGCCGTCCTCGAGCACACCCGCGAGGAACGCCTCGAGCCGCGCCTGATCGGCCGCGGGGTCGAGCGACTCGACCTCGACGAGCGCGTAGAACGGGTGGCGCGCCGCGAACGGCCGCGCACCCGCCTTCAGCGCCTCGAAGGCGAACTCGAAGTAGTTCTGCCACATGGCCTCGAACGACCCGAGCTGCCCGCCGAAGGCCGCGCGCGCCGCCCGCAGCAGCGCCACCAACGCCGTGAACGAGCCGGTGGCCACGAACGCCGTGAGGCGCTCGCGCGGCGCCGGGTGCAGCCGCAGCACGGCGCGCGTCACGACGCCGAGCGTGCCCTCGGTGCCGACGAACAACTGCTTGAGGTCGTAGCCGGCGTTGTTCTTGAGCATCGGGCTCAGTGCGCTCAGCACCGTGCCGTCGGCGAGCACGGCCTCGAGGCCGAGCACCTGCTCGCGCATCATGCCGTAGCGGATCACGCGGTTGCCGCCGGCGTTGGTCGCGATGTTGCCGCCGACCGTGCAGGAGCCGCGCGCACCGAGGTCGAGCGCGAGCTGCAGGCCGTGCGCCTCGGCGGCGGCCTGCGCCACCGCCAGCGGCGTCCCGGCCCGCACCCGCATCGTGCCGCCGTCCGGGTCGACGTCCTCGACACCGGCCAGGCGCTCGAGCGACAGCGCGAGCTCGCCGGGCCGCGGCGTCGCGCCGCCGGCGAGGCCCGTGAGGCCGCCCTGCACCACGACCGGCTGCGACGCGGCGTGACAGTGGCGCAGGATCGCCGCGACCTCCTCCGTGGTGCGGGGTCGCAGCACCGCGCGCGGCGCGCAGGCATTGACGCGGGTCCAGTCGGAGTGGTGGCGCGGCCCGGCCTCGGCCGCCGTCAGCACCGTGCCGGCCGGCAGCTCGGTGACCAGGCCCTCGAGCAGGGGATCGAGCGTATCGGTCATGGCGCGTGGCCTCGCCGGCGGGCGGCTCTCAATGGCGCCGGCTACGGTGCCACCTCGCGCAGGGTGTTTCAACACTCTATAGTGCGCCGACCCGCCGGCGCCGCCGGCGCCGCGGAGCCCGCCATGAACCATTCCCGTTCGCTGGCCGTCCTGACGCTGCTGGCCGCGCCGGCACTGGCCGGGCCCACGAGCCCGGACGCGGTGCGAGCCGAGGCGCGCGCGCTGTTCGCGGCGGCGATCGGCTACGAGACTTCGATCGGCAAGGGCCAGGTGCCGAAGCTGGCGGAGGCGCTGGCGGCGCGCTTCCGGCAGGCCGGCTTCCCGGCCGCCGACGTGCACGTGCTGCCGCTCGGCGAGACGGCCTCGCTGGTGGTGCGCTACCGCGGGACCGGCAAGGGCGGACGCCCGATCGCCCTGCTCGCGCACATGGACGTCGTCACCGCCAAGCGCTCCGACTGGCAGCGCGACCCGTTCGTGCTGACCGAGGAGCAGGGCTACTTCTTCGGGCGCGGCACCTCGGACGTCAAGCAGGAGGTGGCGCTGCTGACCGAGACGTTCCTGCGGCTCAAAGCCGAGGGCTACGTGCCGAACCGCGACCTGATCATCGCCTTCAGCGGCGACGAGGAGACCGCGCAGGCGACCGCCGAGGACCTCGTGCGCCACCACCGCGAACTCGTCGACGCCGAGTTCGCGCTGAACGGCGACGGCGGCGGCGGCGTGCTCGACGAGGCGACCGGCAAGCCCAAGCTCTTCTACGTGCAGGGCGCCGAGAAATACTCGGTCACGTTCTCGCTGACCACGCGCAATCCCGGCGGCCATAGCTCGCAGCCGCGCGCCGACAACGCGATCTACGAGCTCGCCGACGCGCTCAAGGCGGTGCAGGGCTACCAGTTCCCGGTCCGCTGGAACGACTGGACGCTCGGCGACCTGCGCGCCACCAGCCTCGTCACCGACGGCGCGCTCGGCACGGCGCTCAAGCGTTTCGTGGCCGACCCGAACGACGCGGCCGCGGCCGCGGAGATCTCGCGCCAGCCCCAGTACGTCGGCAAGCTGCGCACCACCTGCGTCGCCACGATGCTGCAGGGCGGCCACGCCGAGAACGCGCTGCCGCAGTCGGCGACCGCGACCGTCAACTGCCGCGTGTTCCCGGGCACCCCGGTCGCCGAGGTGCAGGCGACGCTGCAGCGGCTCGCGGGGCCGCAGGTCGAGGTGACGCGCAACTACGAGCCGACGCCGTCGGACGCCTCACCGCTGCGTGAGGACGTGATGCGCGCGGTCGCCAAGGCGGTCGCGGCCGCGAACCCCGGCGCGCGAATCGTGCCGACGCAGGCCGCCTACGCGACCGACGGCCTCGTGTTCCGCAACGCGGGGATCCCGACCTACGGCGTCGGCAGCACCTTCGAGAAGGAGAGCGAGGAGTTCGCGCACGGCCTCAACGAGCGCATCCCGGTCGCGTCCTTCTACAGCGGCCTGACCCACTGGTACGTGCTGATCCGCGCGCTCGCCGGGCCGGGCTGACCGGCCCCGCGCCCCGGGACGCACACCTCAGCGCGCCGTCCCGGCCCGGATGCGCTCGAGGTAGCGGTCGCGCAGCTCGGTCTGGCGCGTGCGCAGCGACTGGCGCTGCCCGTCGAGCCACTCCGCGTCGACCAGGCTCGTAACCTCGAGCGGGTCGCCGCTCCACACCACCAGGTTCGCGGCGCGGCCAGGCTCGATGCTGCCGAACTCGCCCGCGGCGCGGAAGATGCGCGCCGGCACGCGGGTCAGCGCCGCCAGTGCCGCCGCCGGCGCCATGCCGTGCGCCACCGCGTTGCCGGCCGCCTGGCGCAGCTTGCGCATCTCGTGCGGCGCGCCGCCGCGCAGGCTGAAGGCCACGGCCACGCCTGCGGCGTCGAGCCGCGCGGCGTTCTCGAGCGTCGCGCCGACCTGGTCGAAGCCGGTCGGCAGGTCGTCGAGCGGGTCGATCACGACCGGCACCTGCGCGCGCGCGAGCAGCGGCGCGACCCGCCACGCCTCGGCGCCGCCGGCGATCACCGCGGCGAGCTTCTCGCGCGCAGCGAACTCGACCGCGGTGCGGATGTCCGCCGCGCGGTCGGCGCGGAACAGCACTGGGCGCTGCTCGGCCGCGAGCGCCTTGAGGGCGCGCCGGCCCGCGGGCGTGAGCAGCCGCTGCTCCGCCGGCCCCGGCGGCGCCGGCGAGCGCGCCTCCTCGAGCGCTTGGGCGAGCAGCATGTAGGCGGCGGCGCGGCTCTCGCCCGCGAGCGCTCCGCCCTCCTCGCCGACCAGCACCTCGAGCGCGACCGGCGGCCGCGGCCGGCGCCCGTCGAAGCGCACGATCGAGGCGAGCCCGGCGATCACCGAGCTGCCCGGCGCGCCCTTGCTGCCGGGTTCCGCGCCCGGGGCCAGCAGCGCGAAGCCGATGCCCTCGACGCGCGCCACGGCGACCGCCACTGAATCCGGGTTGAAGGCGAGCGACGGGTCGAACTCCGGGCGCATCTGGCCGAGCTTCAGCGTGCCGTCGCGCGTCGTGGCCTCGAGCTCGATCTCCGCGACCCCGGCCTGGCCGATGCCGCCGAACAGCGCCGGCGTCACCGGTCGGCCCTTGAGGTCGATGACCTCGGCGCCCGGCGGTGCGACGAGGTCGCGGCCGACGGCCGTGACGCGGCCATCGACGATCAGCACGCTGCCGCCCGCGACCGTGCCGTGCGCCGCCTCGGTATGGATCACGCCGTTCCTGAGCAGCACCGCCGTCGGCGCCGCGGCGGCCGCCGGCGTCGCCGCGACCAGCACGAGGACGAGGCCCAGCATCCGCCGTGCGCTCATGGTGCGGCTCCGGCGGCCGCCGGCTGGCCGAGCATGAAGTCCGAGCGCGGCTTGCCACGCGGGTGCACGCGGTCGTACTGCAGCACGCCGTCGATGTAGACCTCATCCGCCAGCGCGTAGACGCTGAACGGATCGTGGTTCCACACGACCACGTCGCCCATCTTGCCCGGCTCGAGCGTGCCGGTGCGCGCGTCGATGCCGAGCGCGCGCGCCGGGTTGCGCGTCAGCCACTCGATGGCGCGCTCCGGCGGGATCGCGAGCCCGACCGCGCGGCCGCGCGCAATCGCCTTGCCGGCCTCCTGGTTGAGGCGCTGGATCCCCTCGTCCGAGTCGGAGTGCACGATCGCGCAGCCGTTCGGCACCGCGTCGACGAACGCGATGTTCTCCTGGATGCCGTCGTTGGCCTCCATCTTGAAGCCCCACCAGTCCGCCCACATCGCGGCGCAGACGCCGCGCTCCGCCAGCAGGTTCGCGATCTTGTAGGCCTCGACCGCGTGGTGGAACGCGGCGATGCGGAAGCCGAACTCGCGCGACATGTCGAGCATGATCGCCATCTCGTCGGCGCGGTAGCAGTGCATCTGCACCGGGATCTCGCCGCGCAGCACCGCGGCGAGCGTCTCGAGCCTGAGGTCGCGCTTGGGAGGCTTGGCCTCCTCGGCCGCCTTGCCGCCCGCCTTGACCTTCGCCTCGTAGGCCGCGAGGTCGCGCAGGTACTCCTGCGCCTCGATCCACTGCGCGCGGTAGCCGGCGACGTTGCCCATGCGGGTCGACGGCGCGACGTTGCGCCCGGCGCCGTAGACGCGCTTGGGGTTCTCGCCGCAGGCCATCTTGAGACCCTGCGGCGCGCCGGGGAACTTCATCGCCTGGTAGGTGACCGCCGGCACGTTCTTGAGCACCACCGAGCGCCCGCCGATCAGGTTGGCGGACCCGGGCAGGATCTCGAGCGTCGTGATGCCGCCGGCGAGCGCGGTGTCGAAGGCGGGGTCGACCGGCCAGACCGAATGCTCGGCCCAGACGTTGGCGGTCACCGGCGCGGTCGCCTCGTTGCCGTCGCTGTTGCCGGAGACCTCCGGCACCGGGTACACGCCGATGTGCGAGTGCACGTCGATCAGGCCCGGCGTCACCCAGCGGCCGTGCGCCTCGACGACGCGCGCGCCCGCGGGCGCCTCGAGGTGCGCGCCGACCGCGGTGATCCGGCCGTCGGCGATCACGACGTCGGCGTCGTCGTAGCGCGCGCCGGTGCCGGTCAGCACGGTCGCGCCGCGGATCAGCACCGGCGGCGCGGCTGCCGGTGCGTAGGTCGATGGATAGGGGTCGGGGGTCGCGGCGAGGGCCGCGGCCGCGAGGCCGGCGGCCGCGGCGAGCACCGCGAGGCGCGCCACGGCGCGCGGATGACACGGACGCATGCGGGCTTCCCTCCGGCACGGCGCGTCGCCGCCGGCGCAGTCTAGCGCAGCCGAGCCCGCGCGCGGCTTATGCCTTCCGCGCGTCAGTGGACACCGCGGTAGCGCAGCTCGCCGGCGCGCACCGCGACCGGCAGGCGGTTCTGCGGCGGCGGCAGCGGGCAGGTCGCAAAGCCCGTGAAGGCGCACGGCGGGTTGTACGCCTCGTTGAAGTCGATGCGGGTGGCGCCATCCGCCGGCAGCGGCACGTGCAGGAACCGGCCGGCGCCGTAGGTCTCGTGGCCCGAGGTCTCGTCGGCGAACATGACGAACAGGTGGTCGTCGCCGGGCGACTCGAGCAGCGCATCGAGGCGCAGCTCGCGCCCGGCGTAGCTGAAGACGAGCGCACCAGGCGACAGCATCTGGATCTCGTCGCCGAACACGTTGGTGATCGGGATCTGGCGCGGAGGCGAGTAGGGCTCGAAGCGCGCCCGCGCCACCCAGCCCGTGTCGATCGGGAAGTAGTCGAGGCCATGGAAGGCGCGGCGCGCGGCGCTGTCGAGGTCGCGCACACGCAGCGCGAGGCGCCCGGCGCGCGCGATCACAAACAGCCGCAGCGACCCGGCCGCGAGCACGACGCCGTCCTGCTCCGGCGGCGGCGCGAGCTCGCGCGGCGTCGCCGGCCGGCCGTCCACAGTGAGGCCGCTGTGCGCCGCCGGCTCGAGTCGCACCGAGGGCGCGGCGACGACGAGCCGCGCGGCGTGGCGCGCGAGCGCGGGCGAGTCGAGCACGATGTCGTTGTCGCGCGCCCGGCCGATCGAGTAGCTGCCGTCCCGCAGCCAGTGGAGCCCGACCACGGTCAGCCAGCCCTGCGCGCCCGCGACCTCCTCGGCCCGCGCCGCCCGCCACGCGCCGTTGGCCGGTGCGTCCGCGGGGGACGACTGAGCGGCGGCCGCCAGCAGCGCGGCGAGCACGGCACCACCCCTACGCAGGTGCAGGGTACGCGGCAAGGCTTTCCCTCATGGCCGGTCGGACCCGGCGATGGTCCACGGCGCGCCGCGACGGCGCAAGCCCCGCGCCCCCGCTGCGGCAGTCCGCGCGCAGATCGGGGATTGCCGCAGGACCGGATCCGCGTCACGGCGCCCGGCGCGGCGCACGGTAGAATGCGTGCGTTCCGACCGGAGGGCGACGTGAACTTCAACGCGCGGCATCTGAACGACACTCACCGCGAGGCGCTGATCGCGCACTTTCGCGGGTTGTCGCGCCGTGACGCCTACCTGCGGTTCGGCACCTTCCTCGCGCCCGAGTCGATCGCCGCGTACGTGCGGGGCATCGACTTCGAGCGCTCGACGGTACTCGGGGTGTACGGCGAGGCGCTCGAGCTGCTCGGCGTCGCGCACCTGTGCCCCGAGGGCAGCGTGGTCGAGCTCGGCATCAGCGTGCTCGCGAAGGCGCGGCGTCGCGGCATCGGCGCGCTGCTGATGCGCCGCTCGCTGAGCCACGCGCGCGTGATCGGCGCCGACCGCCTGTTCATGCACTGCCTCGCCGAGAACGGCGACCTGATGCGGCTCGCGCACGCAGCGCACGCCGAGATCTCATTCCACCACGATGAGGCCGACGGCTTCATCCTGGTACCGCCGCTGACGCCGTTCAGCGCCGCGGTCGAGTTCGCCGAGGAACAGCTCGGCGTCGTCGACTACGCCTTCAAGGCGCAGCGCGTGGCCTGGCGCCACGCGCTCGGGATCGACGCCTAGTCGAGCCGGCGCGCGGCGACGCGCGCCAGCGCCCCGTCTGCATCGGCCTCGACGACGAGCTCGATCGGCCGGCAGCACACCGGGCAGTCCTCTATTGCGCTGTAGCCGCCCGCCGTCAGGTCGAGCGGCGTGCTGTAGCGCTCGCCGCAGTAGGGGCAGTCGACGTCGACGAACGGGTCGGGCCCGGTACCGGCGGCCCCCGGCTCGAGCACGGGCTCGAGGCCGTACAGCGCGTCGATCGCCGCGGCGTCGGGCAGCGGCGGTGGCGCGCGCCGCCTCAATGACCCCCCTGCACGCGCAGTCCGGCGGCACGCAGCGCTTCGGCGAGTTCCGCCTCGATACGCTCGGCCTCGCCGCGCGCAATGCCCTGCAGGTGGCGCACCGGGCCGGTCAGCAGCTCGAGTCCGCGCCTGAGCACGCTGCCCGCGGCGCGGATGCCGGCCTTGTGCTGGTCGAAGCGCTGCTGCGGGCTGTAGTCGGTCATGCCGACGTACACGCCGTACGGGTCGCCGGCGGCGTCGTGGTAGTCGAGCAGCACCAGGTACAGGTTGGAGCGCCCGCGGCGCCGAGCGCGGCAGCGCGCCGCGACCTCGTAGGCGGTCGGCAGCCACTCGACGTGGCGCATCGGCAGCCAGTCGGGCACGTCGCCCGCGGTCGCGGCCCAGAGGCGCGCGAGCCCGCGTTCGATGTTGAGGCCCATCTCGCCGCGCAGCCACAGCTCGTGCAGGCACTCGGCGCCCGCGCGGCCGTCGCGCGCTTCGAGCGCGCGCTCGAAGTACGCGAGCAGCGCATCGCGACTCTGTGCGCGCCAGCGCCTCGGTACGCCCTCCGCCACGATCGCCCCCGTGCCGCCGCGAGTCGCCGATTGCCGACGCCCGGGCCCCGCCGCGCGGCCGCGGAGGGGCGTACTGTTCGTCCGCCGGCACGCCCGTCGCGGCGGCCCGACGCCGATTCTCGACCGCGGCGCCCGGGGCCGCCGCGGCGGGGTGCTCAGTCGCGCAGCGCGACGCTGGTGGCGATCAGCGCCCCGGTTGCCGACAGCGTGCCGCGGGCGCGCACTACGCGCCCGGCGGCCTCGCCGAAGAACGTAGCCGCCGTGAGCGCGGCACCGTTGGCGTCCGTGAAGGTCGCGCCGCTCGCGATTACCGTCACGCCCGTCAGGCTGAAGTTGGGCGCCGCGACCGAGGCGGCGACGTCCTGCAGCTCCACCAGCGCCGGGGCCGGCGCGCTCCAGCGCTCGACCACGCGCGCGCTGGCCGCGAGCGACGTCGCGGCCGGGACGCCGCGCACGACGACCCAGTCGCCGATCGCGAGGCTCGAGAGCCCGAAGGTGCGCAGCAGCGTCGCGCTGCGGTCGTCCCAGCGCGTCTCGCCGCCGAGCGAGAACGTGATGCCGGCGACGGTCAGCGTCTGGCCGGCACGATCGAGGCTCTGCACGGCGCCGACGACGCGCAGGTTCGCGACCGGCCACAGCGTCACGGCCGAGGCGGTCAGCACGCCGTTGGCGTCGTAGCTGCCGGTGACCTCGACCTCGACGTCGGCGGCGAGATCGGCGCTGGTGCCCGATGCATAGGTGGTCGCGGTCGTGGTGGCCACGGTCTGGCCGCCGACGTCGAAGTCGGCGCTTGAGCCGAAGCGCGTGATCGCCCCGTGGATCTGGCCGCTGGCACCACTCGCCCCCGCTGGCACCTCGCTCTGGGCGATGATCTGCGTGGCCTGCAGCGTCGTTGCGGTGGTCAGCGTGACGCCGCTGACGATGACATAGCTGCCGTCGGTGAGCTGCGCGGGCAGGCCCGCGGATGCCGTGCTGTAGTCGACGGTCGTGCCGCCGACCATGAAGGTCTGCAGCGAGGTGTCGAGCGAGGCGATGGGTCCTGCGACCTGGTAGGCCTGGCCGATCGCGGCGAGGTCGAAACGCGAGGCGATGAAGCCGGTCGAGGTGCGGTAGCCATCGACCGCGACCAGCGTGCCCACCACGAGCCCGCCGGGGTCGGTCGGCGCGACCCCGCTGCCGACGCTGGTGTCGCCCGTGACCTGGACGGTCTGGCCGAGCACCGTCACGGTGCCGGAGGGCAGGTCGATCGCGGAGACCGGGCCGGCGAGCTTGGTGGTGACCGCGATCGTCGAGGCCGTGCCGGTGGCGTTGCTGCTGGCGGCGCCGGTGACGGTGGCGACCTGGCCGACGAGCAGCTGCGACTCGCTGGCCGCGACGCCGTCGATGGTGATCGAGGCACTGCCGTCGGAGAACTCGGTGCCATCGACGAACACGCTCGCGAAGGCGCCGACCGGGCCGATCGTGGTCTGGGTCGAGGACCCCTGCAGCCCGCCCGGCGTGTAGTAGCCGCGCCACGAGCAGTACGAGCCGGACAGCAACACGGCGAGTCCCGCGATGCCGGCCACCCTGAGCCATCGTCCCGTCCGCTGCCTGCCCGCCATCGGTGTCTCCCGTCCGTGACCCGGCCGCGCCGGGGGCCGGCCGCGCCCCGCTGGGGTGGGGACCGCGCCCCGGCGACCGAGTTCCTGCCGGCATTCCAGCACGGGCACGCGCGCCGACGCCAGCCGGCCTCGCCGCGTCCGCGGAGCCCCGCGGCCTCGCTAGTGGGTCTTGCGGCGCTTCGGATCCGCCTTCCGTTCAACCGGATTGTGCACGTCGAGGGTCGCGAGGCCCGCCGCACCACCGGTCGAGAAGCGAATGGCGGGGGTCATGCCCTGATCAGTCGGCCACTGGTACGCCGAAACGGCCCCGTGAACTGTCGGGCGGATGGCGGGCCCGAACCGGCTCGTGAGCCTGCCGGTGAGCGGCTGCGCCTGCTCGTACGGGGTCCGGATTGAGATCTCATCCACGACCCGGTCCAGATTCATCGCATACGACACGTACAGGCCAGCGCGAGCCAATCCGAGCACCGAATCCTCGATGTTGATGGCGTACGCAAGCCCGCCCGAGTGCACTGAGAGGATCTCGTATCCGCCCGGAAATCGCTGCACGAGGTCGTCGCACTTCGTCCCCCAGTCGACGCCGCCGAAACCGGCCGGGAATTCATCGGCGATGCTGCGGCCCTGCGCGGCCGGGGTACCCGCGAGCGCGATCACCAGCGGCAGTGCACGCATGGTACGCACCTCCCGGCCCAGCGTAGGGCAGGCGCGCGGCGCCGGCAGCGACCCGCCGCCGGCGCTACTTGGCCGCGCCCTGGCCGAAGGCCTCGAATTTCTTGCCGTCGACGAACTTCGTCAGTCCCGCGATCCGCGCCTGCACTTCCGCACTGGTTGCGAGTTCGCGGCCCGCCACCTCACCGAGGATCTGGAACCCGAGCTCGATGGCGGACGGTCCCTCGAACCGGATCGCGGCCTTGGTCTTCTCGGCGCAGTCCTCCGTCATCAGCTTCGTGAACAGGCCGGCGATCTGCGCGTTGGCGCCGTCGACGTCCGCGGCCTTGACGTTGCTCAGTGCCGCGACGCCCGGATGCGCCGAGAACGCGACGAACATCCAGCGCGCCAGCGCCAGCCGGTCGTCCGGCGTCGTCGCGGCGACGAGGCACTTGCCGAGGTCGTCGGAGTAGGGTCCCGCCATCGCCGGTGACGAGGCGATGAGGGCGACGACGAGCGCGATGGCGGTGCGGCTATTCACGAGGAGCTCCCGGCGGATGGCGAGGCAGGGGGTCGGGTGGTCCGGGCCTGCAGCCCGCGCGCGAGTGCCACGGGACTCAAGCCGCGCGTTCAAGCGCGGCGGGCCCGGGCGCGGCGCGGAACTGCGCGAGCAGCTTCGCCTGGCGTTCGAGGACCGCGGCGAGATGGCGCTCCTTGACGTGACCATAGCCGCGGATGTGCTCCGGCAGCGAGGCGAGCTCCACCGCGAGCGCATGGCGCGCCGGCGTCAGCCCATCGACGAGCTCCGCCACCAGCCGCTCGTAGTCGGCGATCAGGCGCCGCTCGAGGCGGCGCTCAGCGCGCCAGCCGAAGGGATCGAGCGGGGTGCCGCGCAGGAAGCGCAGGCGCGCGAGCACGCCCAGCACCGGCCGCAGCCAGCCGCCGATGGAGAGCTTGCGCGGCTGGCCGGTCGCGGGGTCGCGCGGCGCGAGCCCGGGCGGCGCCAGGTGGAAGCGCAGCCGGTACCGGCCGCTGAACGTGGCCTCGAGCAGCGCGGCGAACTCCGGCCCGGCGTACAGGCGCGCCACCTCGTACTCGTCCTTGTAGGCGAGCAGCTTGAAGTAGTAGCGCATCACCGCCTCGGCGAGCCCCTGGCGCCCGGGCGTGCCCTGCGCCTCGGCCGCGGCCACGCGCGCGACGAGCGCCCGGTAGCGCGCCGCGTAGGCCGCGTCCTGGTAGGCAGCGAGATACTCGGCGCGCCGCTCAAGCGGCGGGCGCGCCGCCGCCTCGGCCGGCGGCGCCGCACGCAGCGCCGCGAACCGTGCCGGATCGGCCGCCGCCAGGCGCCCGAGGGCGAGCGCGCGGCGGTTGAGCACTACCGCGGCACCGTTGAGCTCGATGGCGCGCTCAAGCGCCGCGCGCCCGACCGGCAGCCAGCCCAGCTGCAGCGCGAAACCGACCAGGAACAGGTTGGCGCCGACCGCGTCGCCCAGCAGCTCGCGCGCCGCGCCGGTCGCGTCGACGCGCGCGCTGCGCGCTTCGCCGACGCGCTCGCTGAGCTGCGCAACCAGCGCCTGTGGCTGGAACTCGACGTCGGGGTTGAGCTGGAACGCCGCGGTCGGCACCAGGTGCGTGTTGAGCGCGAGCCGCGTGCGGCCGGCGTCGATGGCACGCAGCACGTCGGCGGCGCCGGCGACCACGAGGTCGCAGCCGAGCACGAGGTCGGCCTCGCCGAGACCGACGCGCGGCGCCGCCGGCGCCGCCTGCGGCGGCCCGATCTTCACGTGCGACAGCACCGCGCCGCCCTTCTGCGCGAGCCCGGTCATGTCGTAGACGCTCGCGCCCTTACCCTCGAGGTGCGCGGCCATCGCGAGCACCGCGCCCACCGTCACGACGCCGGTGCCGCCGATGCCGGTGACGAGCACGCTGCCGGCGGCGGTGCTGGCCGGCTCCGGCAGGTCGGCGAGCACGGCTGCGTCCAGCAGCGCGGGCTCCGCGCGCCTGAGCTCGCCGCCCTCGATGCTGACGAAGGCCGGGCAGAAGCCCTCGGCGCAGGAGTAGTCCTTGTTGCAGCTCGACTGGTCGATGGCGCGCTTGCGGCCGAACTCGGTCTCGAGCGGCGTCACCGAGACGCAGTTGGAGCGCTGCGAGCAGTCGCCGCAGCCCTCGCACACGAGCGGGTTGATCAGCAGCCGGCGCGACGGGTCCGGCATCCGGCCGCGCTTGCGCCGCCGGCGCTTCTCGGCGGCGCACACCTGGTCGTAGACGATCGCGCTGACGCCCCGCACCGCCCGCAGCTCGCGCTGCACGGCGTCGAGCTCGGCGCGCGCGTGCACGCTGACCCCGGCCGCGAAGCCCGGCGCCGCGCCGTACTTGCCCGGCTCGTCGCTGACGACGGCGATGCGCGCGACGCGCTCGGCGCGCAACTGGTGCGTGATCTCCGCCACCGACAGGTGGCCCTCGACCGGCTGGCCGCCGGTCATCGCGACGGCGTCGTTGACGAGGATCTTGTAGGTCAGGTTGACGCCGGCCGCGACCGCCGCGCGGATCGCGAGCAGCCCCGAGTGGAAGTAGGTGCCGTCGCCGAGGTTCTGGAACACGTGCGGCTGCGAGGTGAACGGCGCGAGCCCGACCCAGGTCAGGCCCTCGCCGCCCATCTGCGTCGGCGGCAGCGTGGCGCGGTTCATGTAGATCGCCATCGTGTGACAGCCGATGCCGGCGAAGGCGACGCTTCCGTCCGGCACGCGGGTCGAGCTGTTGTGCGGGCAGCCCGAGCAGAAGTACGGCAGCCGCGGCGCGGCGCCGGCCTTGCCCGCCTGCGCCTCGGCGAGGCGCGCCGCGACCGCCGCGACGCGCGGCGCGAGCGCGGCGTCGACGCGACCGAGCGCGGCGAGCCGCGCCGCGAGCGCGTGCGCGATCTCGAGCGGCTCGAGCATCACGTCGGCGGGCAGCAGCGGCGCACCGTCCGGGGCGTACTTGCCCGCGAGGCGCGGGCGCTCGGCGTCCGGCAGGTTGTAGAGCGCGTGCGCGATCTGCGGCTCGAGGAACGGCGCCTTCTCCTCGACCACCACGAGCTCGCGCTGGCCGCGCGCGAACTCGGCGAGCGCCACCGGGTCGAGCGGCCAGATCAGCGCCGGCTTGTAGACGCTGACGCCAAGCTCGGCGAGCCGCGCCTCGTCGAGGCCGAGCGCGCCCAGCGCGCCCACGAGGTCGAGCCAGGACTTGCCGGCGCTCACGAGCCCGAGGCCGCCGGGGCGCGGCGCGCCGTGCGTGACGCGGTCGAGCCGGTTCTCGCGCGCGTAGGCCTGTGCGCGCGGCAGTTTCACGCGCGTCAGGCGCACCTCGTCGCCGAGCGGGTCGAAGCCGTAGCGGGCGTGCACGCCGCCGGCCGGCGGGTCGCCGGGCGGCGGCCGGCACTCGATGCGCCCGGGATCGACCGCGACCGTCGCGGTACTCTCGACGGTTTCGTTGACGCACTTGAACCCGACCCAGGTGCCGGCGTAGCGGGACAGCGCGAAGCCGTGCAGGCCGAGGTCGAGGAACTCCTGCACCGTCGCCGGATAGAGCACCGGCACGCCGCCGGCCGCGAGCGCCTGCTCGCTCTGGTGCGAGATCGTCGAGCTCTTGCCCGGGTGGTCGTCGCCCATCAGCACCAGCACGCCGCCGTGCGGCGCGGTGCCCATGCGGTTGGCGTGCTTGATCGGGTCGCCGGAGCGGTCGACGCCCGGGCCCTTGCCGTACCAGATGGCGAACACGCCGTCGTACTTGGCGCCGGGCAGCAGGCCGAGCTGCTGCGTGCCCCAGATCGCGGTCGCAGCGAGGTCCTCGTTGACCCCCGGCACGAAGCGCACGTGCTGCGCCTCGAGGCGCGCGCGGGCGGCCACGAGCTGCTGGTCGTAGCCGCCGAGCGGTGAGCCGCGATAGCCGCTGACGTAGCCGGCGGTGTTGAGGCCGGCGGCCTGGTCGCGGGCGCGCTGCTCGAGCGGCAGGCGCACGAGCGCCTGCGTGCCCGACAGCAGCACGCGGCCGTGGCGGCGCTCGTACTTGTCGTCGAGCGTGACGTCGGAGGACAGCGCCATGGGACACCGGCGGCGGCGGCGGACAGCGAAGCCTACACCGAGACGGGTAGCGGCCGCCGCGTGGACGGCGCCGCGCCGACCTTGTAGCGTCCCGGCGATGGCGATCTGGTGGGCACCCTTCACGCCCGAGGAGCTGAACCGCACGAAGCTCTCGGGGCTCGCGGCGCAGCTCGGGGTCGCGTTCAGTGCGGCCGGCGAGGACTGGCTCGCGGCCACGCTGCCGGTGGACGCGCGCACGCGCCAGCCCTACGGCCTGCTGCACGGCGGCGTGTCGCTCGCGCTCGCGGGCACCGTGGGTGTCACCGCGGCGCAGCTGTGCATCGACCCGGCCCGCGCCGCCTGCCGGCTGCTCGAGATCAGCGGCAACCACCTGCGCGGCGTGCGCGCGGGCCCGGTGACGGCCACCGCGCGCCCGCTGCACCTCGGCGCCCGCAGTCAGGTGTGGCGGGTGGATCTCGTGGACCCCGGTGGGCGCCCCGCCTGCGCCGCGCGCCTGACCGTGGCAGTCGAGCCCGCCCGCTGACCGGCCGCGGCCGTCGCCGCTATACTCTGCGCCCGTCCCGA
>JAFEDP010000189.1 GCA_018241545.1 Pseudomonadota bacterium | reverse complement strand
CCGGCGAGCGCACCCACCCCGCGCTCGCCGCCGGCCGCCGATGCGCTGGCGCGCGAGATCCTCGCCGAGCTCGTCGGCCTCGACACCACCCACGCGGTGGGCTCCGCCAAGGCCGCCGACGCGCTCGCGGCGCGCTTCCTCGCGGCCGGCTTCCCGGCGGCGGACATCACCGTCGCCGGGCCGCGGCCCGACAAGATGAACCTCGTCGTGCGGCTGCACGGGCGCGGCCGCGGCGCGCCGGTGCTCTTCAACGCGCACCTCGACGTCGTCGAGGCGGTGCGCGACACCTGGACCGTGGAGCCGTTCCGGCTCACCGAGAAGGACGGCTACTTCTACGGGCGCGGCACGCAGGACGTGAAGGAGGAGGTCGCGATCCTGAGCGCGAACCTGATCCGCCTCAGGCGCGAGGGCTACGTCCCGGACCGCGACGTGATCCTGTTCTTCAACACCGACGAGGAGGCGGGCGGCGACGCCAACGGCGTCGAGTGGATGCTGGCGACGCACCGCCCGCTGATCGAGGCCGGCCTCGTGATCAACCAGGACGCGGGCAGGTTGTACGCGCACGGCGGCCACCCGGCGTGGAACTCGCTGCAGACCTCCGAGAAGGTCTACGCCACCTACACGCTCTCGACCACCGGCAGTGGCGGCCACTCCTCGCTGCCGCCGCGCGACAACGCGATCGGGCGCCTCGCGCGCGCGCTCGCCCGGCTCGACGCGTTCCAGTTCCCGGTGCGCCTCGGGCCCACCACGCGCCGCTACCTCGAGGCCTCGCGCGCGAGCGCCCCGCCCGCGCAGGCGGCGGCCATCGACGCGATCCTCAAGGACCCCACGGATGCCGCCGCGCTCGAGGTGCTGCGCGACGTGCCGATGCTGAACGCGCAGTTGCACAGCACCTGCCCGGCGACGCTGGTGCAGGGCGGGCAGAGCGAGAGCGCGCTGCCGATGCGCGCGCAGGCGACGATCCAGTGCCGGCTGCTGCCGGACGAGCAGCCCGAGGCGGTGCTCGCGACCTTCCGCCGCGTGATCGACGACCCGGCGGTCGCGATCGGCGTCGAGTACCCGCCGGCGGCGAGCCCGGAGGCGGCGCTCGACCCGGCGGTGGTGGCGCGCGTCGAGCAGGTCACGCGCGCGATGTGGCCCGGGGTGCCGGTGGTGCCGGTGATGTCCGCCGGCGCCTCCGACAACGTCTACTTCCGCCGCGCGGGCCTCAGGACCTACGGCGTCTCGGGCACGGCGATCGAGGAGGACGACTCGCGCGCGCACGGCCGCGACGAGCGCGTCGGCGTCGCCGCGTTCTACGAGTCGCTCGAGTTCAGCTACCGGCTGATCCGGGCGCTCGCGAAGGCGCCCTGAGCACGCCTCAGGGCACGCGCACGTACTCGCCGGGCGCGTCGCGCAGCACCGGGTAGCCGGCGGCGGGCGCGCCCAGCGCCGGCGGCGCGGCGCGGTCGCCCGAGTGCATCGCGAGCCACTTCTGCCAGGTCGGCCACCACGAGCCCGGCTGCGGCGGCGTGGTCGCCAGCCACTCCTCCGGTGACAGGTGCCGGTCGGTCAGGGTGCGGGTGCGCACCCGGTGCTTGCGCTTGGGATGCACGGGGCCGGAGATGATGCCGGCGTTGTGGCCGCCGCTCGTCAGCAGGAAGGTGTAGTCCTGCGAGCGCGTCAGGTTCTCGAGCTTGTAGACGCTCTTCCACGGCGCGACGTGGTCGGTCTCGGTGCCGACCACGAACATCGGCATCCGCAGGTCCGACAGGCGCACCGGCTCGCCGCGCACCGGGAAGCGGCCGCTGGAGAGCTCGTTGTCGAGGTACAGCCGGTACAGGTACTCGGTGTGCATCTTGTACGGCATGCGCGTGCCGTCGGCGTTCCACGCCATCAGGTCGACCATCGGGTCGCGCGCGCCCTTGAGGTAGCTCTGCACCATCGGCTGCCAGATGAGGTCGCGCGGCCGCAGCATCTGGAACGCGCCGCCCATCTGGCGGCTGTCGAGCACGCCCTCCTGGTACATCTGCGCCTCCAGCATCGCGAGCTGGCTGCGGTTGATGAAGAGCGCGAGCTCGCCGGGCTCGGAGAAGTCGGTCTGCGCCGCGAAGAACGTCAGGCTCGCGAGCCGCTCGTCCTTCTCGCGCGCGAGCGTGGCGGCGCCGATCGCGAGCAGCGTGCCGCCGATGCAGTAGCCGGTGGCGTGGATGCGCCGGCCCGGCACGATCGCGCTCACCGCGTCGATCGCGGCCCGGAGGCCGAGGTCGACGTAGTCGTCCATCGCGAAGTCGCGGTCGCCGGGCTCGGGGTTCTTCCAGGAGATCATGAAGACCGTGTGGCCCTGCTCGACCAGGTAGCGGACCAGCGAGTTCTTCGGGCTGAGGTCGAGGATGTAGTACTTCATGATCCAGGCCGGCACGATCAGCACGGGCTCGGCGTGCACGTGCTCGGTCGCGGGCGAGTACTGGATCAGCTCGATCAGCGCGTTCTGGTAGACGACCTTGCCGGGCGTCACGGCGACCGTCTTGCCGACCTCGAAGGCCTCGGTGCCGACCGGGCCCTTCTTGTCCATCAGGCGCGCCAGGTCCTCGACCAGGTGCTGGGTACCGCGCATCAGGTTCTGGCCGCCCTCGGCTCGGGTGAGCTCCAGGAGCTCCGGGTTGGTCGCGAGGAAGTTGGCCGGCGCGAGCGCGTCGAGCCACTGGCGCACCGTGAAGTCGACGAGCTCGCGGTGGTACTGCCTGAGGCCATCGACGTCGTTCGGCAGCGTGCGCAGCCACGCGGCGCCGTTCTGGTAGACGCGCGCGAACACGTTGAACGGGTACTGCTGCCAGGCATCGCCCGCGAAGCGCGCGTCGGCCTCGCCGGCTAGGCCCTCGGTCGGCGAGAGCTTCTCGCCGCCCGCGGCGCGGTTCGCGAACTGCAGGTTGTCGGCGGCGCGGCGCATCGCGTCGGCGCCGAGCTCGAACTGCCGGCCGGGCGAGGTCGCGAGCTGCATCGCCCAGTCGGCCCAGGCGGTCGCGTACGCGGTCGGCGACAGGCCGCCGGTCAGCTTGCTGACCGCCGCGCGGAAGGCGCGGTCGATCGCCTCGGTGGTCGGGGCGCGCGGCATCAGGGTCGCGCCGGGGGGCGGGGCGGACGGGGTCTTCGACGGCGTCGACTCGCTCATGGGCGTCTCCGGCGCGGCAGCGGGCCGTCGAGTATAGCCGTCCTTTTGCAGTGCAACAAACGGCCCGGGGGGCCTCAGGCAGCGGCGTCCTTGAGCGCGACGGCCGGGTCGGCGAGCCGCGCCGGGTCGAGCGGCAGCGCCTCCGCGATCAGCTTCTTGGCCGCCATGTAGTCCTTGGGGCTGTTGATGCAGTCGATGGCGACGAGGGCCGGGCCCCTGAGGTAGCAGCAGGCGAAGCTGCGGTCCTCGGGCCGGCCGCGCAGCACCACGCGGTCATGCTCGCCGGCGAGGCCCGCGATCAGCAGCTTGAGGTCGTACTGGTCGGACCAGAACCACGGCACCCGGTCGTGGACCACCTCGCCGCCGAGCAGGTTGGCGGCCGCGGTCTTGGCCTGCTCGAAGGCGTTGTCGACCGACTCGAGGCGCACGCGCCGCCCGTAGCGCGGGCCGGCCTGGCTCGCGCAGTCGCCGGCCGCGTACACGTGCGGGTCGCTGGTGCGGCAGCCGGCGTCGACGGCGATGCCGTTGTCGCAGGCGAGACCGGCGGCGAGCGCGAGGCCGGTGTTCGGCACCACGCCGATGCCGACGACCACGAGGTCGGCGGCGAGCCGCTCGCCGCCGGTGGTGACGACCGCGCCGACCCGGCGCGAGTCGTCGGCGCGCGGCAGGAACGCGGCGAGCCCGGTGCCGAGGTGCAGCCGCACGCCGTGGCGCGCGTGCTCGGCGGCATAGAACGCCGACACCTCCGGCGCCGCGACGCGCGCCAGCACCCGCGGCGCGGCCTCGATGACCTCGACCGGGTGCCCGAGCGCGACGCAGGTGGCCGCGACCTCGAGGCCGACGTAGCCCGCGCCCACGATCGCGATGCGCGCGCCGGGGGCGAGCTCGGCGCGGATGCGGTCGACGTCGGCGATGGTGCGCAGCACGTGCACGCCGACGAGGTCGTGGCCCGGCACGGTCGCGCGCCTTGGCTGGCTGCCGGTGGCGAGCAGCAGCCGGTCGTAGCCGATGCGCTCGCCGTCGCCGAGCAGCAGCGTGCGCCCGGCGAGGTCGAGCCCCTCGGCGCGCACGCCGAGCCTGAGCTCCACCCCGGCGCCCTCGTAGAACGAGGCGGGACGGATCGTCAGCCGCTCGAGCGGCAGTTCGCCGGCGAGGAACTTCTTGGACAGGGGCGGGCGCTGGTAGGGCAGGTACGGCTCGTCGCCGACCACGACCAGCCGGCCCGCGAAGCCGGCGCGGCGGAGGCTGTCGACCGCCTGCGCGGCCGCCTGGCCTGCGCCGACGATGACGATGGTCTCGCTCATGGGCTCCTCCCGGGCGGGGGGCGCCACTGTACCAGCGCCCGCCGCACCAAAGGCGCGCACCGCCCCCGCCGCCCGCGCCACCGTGGTGCGTACCTATGGCGCGCGCCCCCGCTAAGTGCATGATTCGGGTCCGGGCGGGCGCCGGCACGGAAGCTGCAACGGCGCCGGGGCCGCGTGAATTTCGCTAGAGTAGACGGGCGACAGGAGCCTGCGACATGAAACTGATCACCGCGATCATCAAGCCGTTCAAGCTCGACGACGTCCGTGCGGCGCTCTCCGAGATCGGCATTTCCGGCATGACCGTCACCGAGGTCAAGGGCTTCGGCCGCCAGCGCGGCCACACCGAGCTCTACCGCGGCGCCGAGTACGTGGTCGACTTCGTGCCGAAGACGCGCGTCGAGGTCGCGGTCAAGGACGACCTGCTTGACCAGGTGGTCGAGGCGATCGTCGGCGCGGCGCGCACCGGCAAGGTCGGCGACGGCAAGATCTTCGTGTCCGACATCGAGCGCGTGATCCGCATCCGCACCGGCGAGTCGGACGAGCAGGCCCTGTAGCGGCCGCGCCCGCCGGGCGCGTCCCCCGCCATGAGCACCCCCGCCGACGACCTCGCGACCGTGGTCGAGGGCCTGCACCTCGACGACGCCCGCCGCCACATCTTCCTGTGCGTCGGCGGCGGCAAGTGCGCCCCGGTCGAGGCCAGCGAGGCCGCCTGGGACTTCCTTAAGCGACGCCTGCGCGAGCTTAAGTTGGTCGACGTCGAGGGCGGGGTGCTGCGCACCAAGGCCGGGTGCCTCAGGGTCTGCCGCGAGGGCCCGGTCGGCCTCGTCTACCCGGAGGGGGTCTGGTATCGCGACTGCACCCCGGCGAACCTCGAGCGCATCATCCAGGAGCACCTGATCGGCGGCCGGCCGGTCGAGGCGCTGACGATCGCCGTCGGCCCCCTCGCGGACTAGCCCGGGCGGGCCCGGGCGGGGGGGCTGGTAGACTGGGGCCTCGGTCGAGCCACGGAGGTCACCCATGACGCGAGGCATCCTGCTGCGCACGCACGGCGGGCCCGAAGTGTTCGAGTGGTCGACGCTCGAGCTGCCGCGACTGAAGCGCAGTGAAGTACGGGTCCGGCATACCGCCGTCGGCGTCAACTACATCGACGTCTACGACCGCACCGGCCTTTATCCCATGAAGCTCCCCGGCAGCGTCGGCCGCGAGGCCGCCGGCGTCGTCGAGCAGGTCGGCAGCAAGGTCAAGTCCTACAAGCCGGGCGACCGGGTCGCCTACGTGCTGTCGAGCCCCGGCTCCTATGCCGAGGCGCGCAACGTGCCGGCCGAGCGGCTGGTGCGGCTGCCGCCCGGCATCAGCGACGAGCAGGCGGCGGGCATGATGCTGAAGGGACTGACCGCCCACTACCTGCTGCGGCGCACCTACCGGGTCAAGAAGGGCGACACGGTGCTGGTGCACGCCGCCGCCGGCGGCGTGGGCCTGATCCTCGTGCAGTGGGCGCGCCACCTCGGCGCGCGCGTGCTCGCGGTGGTCGGCAGCGACGCCAAGGCGGCGCTCGCGCGCGAGC
>JAFEDP010000188.1 GCA_018241545.1 Pseudomonadota bacterium | reverse complement strand
CGACGCTCGCCGACTGCATCCGCTCGACCGTGGCCGCGGCCCTCGCCGAGGACGTGGGTCGCGGCGACCTGACCGCGCAGCTGGTGCCGGCGAGCGCACGCGCCCGGGCGCGCGTCATCACGCGCGAGGCGGGCGTCCTGTGCGGCCGCGACTGGGTCGACGCCGTGTTCGCGGCGCTGGACCCGGCCGTGACGGTCCGCTGGCACGCGGACGACGGCGCGACCGTATCGCCCGGCGCGCCGCTGTTCGAGGCCGAGGGTCCCGCCCGGCCGCTGCTGACCGGCGAGCGCACCGCCCTCAACTTCCTGCAGATGCTCTCCGGCACCGCCACCGCCGCACGCCGCTACGTCGAGGCGGTACGGGGCACGGGCTGCCGCATCCTGGACACGCGCAAGACCCTGCCGGGCCTGCGCCTCGCGCAGAAGTACGCCGTCCGCTGTGGCGGCGGCACCAACCACCGGCTCGGCCTGTACGACGGCATCCTGATCAAGGAAAACCACATCGCCGCGGCCGGCTCGATCGCCGCGGCGGTGGCGGCCGCCCGGCGAGTGGGAGGCGGCGTGCCCGTCGAGGTCGAGGTCGAGACGCTCGAGGAGCTCGAGCAGGCCTTCGCCGCGCAGGCCGACCTCGCGCTGCTCGACGAGTTCAGCCTCGCCGACCTCGCCACCGCGGTGGCCCGCAACCGCGCCCGCCCGCGCCCGCTCGGCCTCGAGGCTTCCGGCGGCATCGACCTCGACACGATCGGCGCCGTCGCCGCGACCGGGGTCGACTTCATCTCGGTGGGATCGATCACCAAGCACGTGCGGGCGCTCGACCTCTCGATGCGCCTCGAGCTGCTCGGCTGACGCCGGATCGCCGGCTCAGGAAGGCTCGCCGCTGACGCTGCGCTCGAGCGGGCTGCGCTGGATCTTCTGCGGACGGGCAACGCCATAGCCCTGCGCGTAGTCGACGCCCAGGTTGCGCAGCATCGTGATGATGTCCTCGTTCTCGGCGAACTCGGCGATCGTGCGCTTGTTCGTCAGGTGCCCGATCTCGTTGATCGAGCGCACCATCTCGCGGTCGATCGGATCGTGCAGGATCTCCTTGACGAAGCTGCCGTCGATCTTGAGGAAATCGACCGGGAAGTGCTTGAGGTAGCCGAACGAGGACAGCCCGGTTCCGAAATCGTCGAGCGCGAACTTGCAGCCGAGTTCCTTGAGCGCCTGGATGAAGCGGTTGGCCTGCGAGAAGCTCGCGATCGCGGCCGTCTCGGTGATCTCGAAGCAGATGCGGCGGGCATCGAGGCCGGTGCGGTGGAACTGCTCGATCACGAACGGCAGGAACTTGTCGTCGCCGAGGCTCTGGCCCGACAGGTTGATCGAGCACATCGCGAGCTTGTCGCGCTCGTCGGCCTCCGATACCAGCCAGCGCAGCGTGTTCTCGACGACCCAGCGGTCGATCGACGGCGTGAGGCCGTAGCGCTCCGCGGCCGCGATGAAGTTGTCGGGCGTGATCGTCTTGCCCTGCTCGTCGCGCATGCGCAGCAGGATCTCGTAGTGCAGGCCGGTCTCGTCGCTCTGCAGCGGCCGGATCGCCTGCCGGTAGAGGTCGAACCGACCCTCCTCGAGCGCCGTGTTGATGCGCGCCGCCCACTGCATCTCGCGGCGCCGGCGCATCAGGTCGATGTCGTTCTCCTCGAAGCAGTGCACGCGGTTGCGTCCCTGCTCCTTGGCAGCCTGGCAGGCGCTGTCGGCGGCCGACAGCACCGAGGCCACGTCCTCGTTCTCCGGCGCGATCGGCACCACGCCGATGCTGACGCCGAGCCGGAACGTGCGCTCTTCCCACTGGAAGCGGCAGTTGCGCACCGCCTCGCGCAGGCTCTCCGCGGTGCGCAGCGCCTCGTCGAGCGTGCACGCCTCGAGCAGCACCCCGAACTCGTCACCGCCGAGCCGCGACAGCGTGTCGCGCCAGCGCACCTTCGACTTCAGCAGCTGGCCGACCTGGCCGAGCAGCGCGTCGCCGGCGCTGTGGCCGCAGGTGTCGTTGACGATCTTGAACTGGTCCAGGTCGAGGTAGCACAGCGCGTAGGAGGTCTCGCGCGCCTTAGCGCTCCTGAGCGCGCGCTCGAGGCGGTTCTCGAACTCGCGCCGGTTGACGAGGCCCGTTAGGACGTCGTGGCTCGCGTGGTAGCTGAGCCGGCGGCTGAGCTCGCGCGACTCGCTGACGTCGTGGAACACCAGCACGCCGCCCGTGACCGTGCCGGTGCCGTCGCGGATCGGCGAGGCGGTGCTCTCGATGTAGATCTCGTTGCCGTCGCGGCGGATGAACAGCATCGGCCGCACCGACTTCACCGGCCGCAGGCGCCGGATCGCCGAGGCGAGCGGGTTCTCCAGCGGCTCGCAGGTCTCCTCGTGGAAGGCCCGGAAGATGTCGTCGAGGTTCCGCCCCATGGCGTCCTCGACCCGCCAGCCGGTCAGCTCCTCGGCGACCGGGTTCAGGTACTCGACCCGCGAGTGCTCGTCGGTCGTGATCACGCCGTCGCCGATCGACTGCAGCGTGATCTGGGCGCGCTCCTTCTCGCGGAACAGCGCCTCCTCGTACAGCTTGCGCTCGGTGACGTCGAGCTCGACCCCGATCAGGCGCTTGAGGCTGCCGGCCTCGACATGCGCCTTGGCCCGCGACACCACCCAGCGCCACTCGCCGTCGCGGTGGCGCATCCGGTGCATGCTCTCGAACAGCGGCGAGCGCCCGGCCACGTGCTCGCGGATCATCTGCGACACGCGCGGCAGGTCGTCCGGGTGCACGAGCTTGTTCCAGTCCGGGGCGCGGTTCAGCTCGTCCTCGGCGTAGCCGAGCATCGATTTCCAGCGCGGCGAGAACCAGGTCCGGTTGCTGGCCGCCTCGTAGTCCCACAGCCCCTCGTTGGTGCACGGCAGGGCGAGCTCGTTGCGCTCGCGCAGGTCCGCGAGCTCGCGGCCGAGCGCCACCCGGTCGAGGCCGGCGGCGAGGCTGCTGCCGACCAGCTTCAGCAGCAGGTGGAAGTTCACGTCCCAGCCGACGCACGGTGCGCCGGTGGCGAGGCCGAGGAAGCCGTACAGCCGGCCGCGCACCGCGAGCCCGACCAGCAGGATCGCCCGCATGCCGAGTTCCCCGAAGCGCAGTGCCTCGCCCGCGTGCTCGGCGCGCGCGGTCAGCGTGTCGCGGATCTCGAGGATGCGCGTGTGCGTCAGGCGCTCGCGGATCCAGGGCAGGCGCGCGAGCTCCTCGCCGCGCAGCACCTCCGGCGAGCACGGCACGAACAGGCCCTTGGAGACCTCGAGCGAGGCGATCGACCGCCCCGCCGGGTCGTAGCTGGCGAGGAACACCGCGTCGGTGCCGGTGGCCTCGCGCAGCAGTTCGAGGTTGCGGCGCACCACGCCCTCGGCCGTGGCCGGCTCGAGGTTCTGGAAGTCGACGGCGATCTTGGTGCAGGTGACGTCCAGGCCGAACGGCGGACGGCTCGCGGCGGACGACCAGCGCTGCGGCGCCAGAATGTCCGAGGCCGTGAATTCCCGATCGTCCTCGCCCTTCATGGTCGGCATCGGCGCGGCACCGCCCCCCTGGACCTGCCCCGAGTCTCGCAGTCGCCCCACGGGTGAGCGCGGACGCGTGGCACAGTTCTCGGATCGCCTCGCTATGCGGAGTTGCGGGCCATTCTGTCAGGTTTTTCGAGGATTGCAAGCTAACCACAGGCGTGGGTTGAGATTTTCAGCCGGATTGCACTGCGACAGGGCCAACCGTAGAGTGCGCCCGTGCCAGAAGATCACCAGCCTTCGACCTCGGTCGGCGACGGCGGACCGCCGGGCCCGACCCGCGGGTCGAGCCACGACCACGACCACGACCATCCCCACCAGTCCTCCCACGGGCATGGCCACCGCCACGCCCCGGGCGGCCACGGCGGCGCGTCGCGAACGGGGGCTGCCGACGCCAGGGACAGCCAGCCCGCGCACGCGCATCCCCGTCCCGGCCACGACCACGACCACGACCACGGGCACGGGCACGATCATGGTCACGGCCACGCCCACGATCACGCCGCCGGCAGCCTCGGGCTCGTGTTCTGGCTGATCGGCGGGTTCACGATCGTCGAGGCTCTCGGCGGTTACTGGTCGGGATCGCTGGCCCTGCTCGCCGACGCCGGGCACATGTTCGTCGACACCCTGGCGCTCGCCCTCGCCTACTTCGCGCAGCGCCTGGCGCGCCGGCCCGCCTCGCACGCGCGCAGCTTCGGCCACAGCCGGATGCAGGTGCTCGCGGCGTTCGTCAACTCGCTGCTGCTGCTCGCGATCGTGGTGGCGATCCTGGTCGAGGCCGTGCAGCGCCTGATGGCGCCTCCGGACATCAATGCACCGCTCGCCCTCGGCGTCGCGCTCGCGGGAGCCGCCGTCAACGTGGTGGCCGCCTGGCTGCTGCACGGCGACGAGCACGACCTCAACGTGCGGGCGGCGTACCTGCACGTCCTCAGCGACCTCGCCGGCTCGGGCGCCGCGGTGCTGGCGGCGCTGCTCGTCATGACCCTGCACTGGCGGGCAGCCGACCCGTGGCTGTCGCTGGTCGTGACGGCGCTGATCGCGCGCGGCGCCTGGCAGCTGCTGACGCACTCGGCGCACGTGCTGCAGGAAGGCACGCCCCGCGGCTTCGACGCCGAGGCGCTCGCGCGCCGGCTGGTGGCCGCGGTACCCGCGGTGCTCGACGTGCACCACGTGCACGCCTGGTCGCTGACGCCGCGCGAGACGCTGCTGACCCTGCACGCCCGCCTCGCCCCGGGCGCCGACGGCGCCGCGGCGCTGGCGGCCCTCAAGCACGTGCTGATCGACGAGTACGCGATCTCGCACTCGACGATCCAGCTCGAGGCCAGCGACTGCGTCGACGAGGACCCGCGCTGCCACGGCAGCGCGGCCCCGGCTCAACCGCCGGGCAATGCCGCGCGCGCGACGCCGTAGAGCCGCTTCAGCTCCGCGGCCATCTCCACCTGCCAGCGCGCCACCGCTGCGGCGTCGAGGGTCTTCGGCACCGTGCGCGGCGCCCCGACGGCCACGACGATCCGCGCGAACGGCCACGGCAGGATGAAGTGGTCCCAGTTCCGGAAGCGCCAGGCGCGACTCGCGTGGAACGCGAGCGGCAGCAGCGGTCGGCCGGAGAGCTGTGCCGCCAGGATCGCCCCGGGCTTGAACTCGTAGCGCGGGCCATACGGGCCGTCGGGGGTGATGACCGGCGAGATCCCCTGGCGCAGCCCCATGAAGTTGTCGCGCACGACGCGCGCGCCGCTGCTGCTCGAGGACGAGCCGCGCACGACGTGCGCACCGGCGCGGCGCGCGATTGCCGCCGGGATCTCGCCGTCGACCGACGGGCTGATCAGGAAGCTCGGCCGCAGACCTCGGTCACGCAGCCCGAGCACGTAGTGCACGCAGAAGAGCATGTGCTGGTGCCAGAACACCGGCACGACCGGACCCTCGGCGATCGCCGCGAGCGCCGGCTCCTCCCCGACCACGCGCACGACCCGGCAGGTGCGCCACCAGAGCCGGACGAGGCCGGCGCCGACCGGCGTCGCGATCCGGTACAGCAGCCGGCGCAGCGGCGTCAGGCGCCGGCTCGAGCGCGAGCCGTGGGAGGAGTTCGCGGTCTGCTCGCGGTCAGGCTCTGGGGCGTCCGGCATCGGCATCCTTAAGGGTGCGCGGATTCTGCAGCGTCCGGGCGCCTCACGGCAACGCGGCGAACTCCACGGCCGCGTGGCGAACGGTGCTGAGCGCCACGTCCGCCGCGCCGCTCGCGAGCCAGGCGACGACGCCGCCCTCGAGCGGCACCCGCTCGAGGCGGTAGCGCACGCCATCCAGCAGCGCCGCCCCGGCCTCGAGCCGCACGCGCGGCGCGGCCGCGACGCCGAGCCCGGCGGCCTTGAGCACCGCCTCGGTCATGACCCACGCGTCGGTCGGCTCGAGCGTCCCGTACGCGAGGGCCCCGCGCTCGGCGGCGCCGAGCGCGAGGCGCAGGTGCGCCGCGCGGGCG
>JAFEDP010000187.1 GCA_018241545.1 Pseudomonadota bacterium | reverse complement strand
TCCGCGGGCGCCGACATCAAGGAGTTCGGGACGCCGGCGATGCTCGGCGCGCCGAACCTGCACAACGTGATCACCGCGGTCGAGTCCTGCCCGAAGCCGGTGGTCGCCGCGATCGAGGGCACGTGCCTCGGCGGCGGCCTCGAGCTCGCGCTCGGCTGCCACTACCGCGTCGCGAGCGAGGGCGCGAAGCTCGGGCTGCCGGAGGTCAAGATCGGCCTGCTGCCCGGCGCCGGCGGCACGCAGCGCCTGCCGCGCCTGATCGGCGTCGAGAACGCCATCAACGTGATCCTGGGCGGCGAGCCGGTGCCCGCGAAGCTCTTCAAGGGCAGCCCGCTGCTCGATGCGGTCGTCGAGGGCGACCCGGTGCCGGCGGCGGTCAAGCTCGCCGCCGAGAAGGCCGCGGCCGGCGGCAAGCTGCCGCGCGCGCGCGACCTCAGGGTGCGCGGCGCCAACATCGAGGCGATCCTGGGGTTCGCGCGCACCACGGTCGGCGCGACCTTCCCCAACTTCCCGGCGCCGCTCAAGTGCCTCGACGCGATCGAGGCGGCGGCCGGCAAGCCCTTCGACGAGGGCCTCGCGACCGAGCGGCAGCTGTTCGCCGAGCTGATGATGACGCCGGTGTCGCGGGCGCTTCGGCACGCGTTCTTCGCCGAGCGCGCCGCCGCCAAGATCCCGGACGTGCCGGAGTCGACGCCGGTGCGCGCGATCAAGAGCGCCGCGGTCATCGGCGCGGGCACGATGGGCACCGGCATCGCGATCAACTTCCTGAACGCCGGCATCCCGGTGTTCCTGCTCGAGGTGGGCCAGGAGGCGCTCGACAAGGGCGTCGCGCGTATCCGCGACACCTACGCCGGCCAGGTCAAGAAGGGCCGCCTCAAGCCCGCCGACGCCGAGGCCAAGGCGCAGCTCTTGAAGCCCACGCTCAAGTACGAGGACATCGGTCAGGCCGACATCGTGATCGAGGCGGTGTTCGAGGACCTCGGGGTCAAGGAGAAGGTGTTCCGCACGCTCGATGGCGTCATGAAGCCGGGTGCGATCCTCGCCACCAACACCTCGACGCTGGACGTCGACAGGATCGCCGCGTTCACGAAGCGCCCCGGCGACGTCGTCGGCACGCACTTCTTCAGCCCCGCCAACATCATGAAGCTGCTCGAGGTGGTGCGCGGCAAGCTCACCGCCAAGGACGTGCTCGCGACGACCATGAAGCTCGCCAAGACGCTCAGGAAGACCGCCGTGGTCTCGGGTGTCTGCGACGGCTTCATCGGCAATCGCATGATCGAGCAGTACAGCCGCCAGGCGCTCTTCATGGTCGACGAGGGCGCGAGCCCGGCCGAGATCGACGCCGCGATCGAGAAGTTCGGCTTCGCGATGGGCCCGTTCCGGATGAGCGACCTCGCCGGCAACGACATCGGCTGGCACATCAGGAAGCGCCGCGCGCTCGAGCACCCGGACCTCAAGTACTCGAAGGTCGCCGACAAGCTCTGCGAGCTCGGCCGCTTCGGCCAGAAGACCGGCGCCGGCTGGTACGACTACAAGCCCGGCGACCGCAGCGCCTACCCGTCCAAGGTCGTCGACGAGCTGATCGCCGCGCACCGCCAGTCGCTGGGCCTGCCGGGCCGCAGGCTCGAGGCGCGCGAGATCGTCGACCGGCTCGTGTACGCGCTCGTCAACGAGGCGGCCCGGATCCTCGAGGAGGGCATCGCGCAGCGCGCCTCCGACGTCGACATCGTGTACCTGACCGGCTACGGCTTCCCGGTGTGGCGCGGCGGGCCCATGTGCTACGCCGACGAGGTCGGCGTGTACGGCGTCGCGCAGCGCATGCGCGAGCTGGCGCGCAACCCCTACGGCGATCCCGGCTTCTGGACGCCGGCGCCGCTGATCCAGCGCCTCGCCGCCGAGGGCCGGGCGTTCAACTCCGTCGGAGCCAAGTCATGAGCCGCGAAGCCGTCATCGTCTCGACCGCCCGTACGCCGCTCGCGAAGTCGTGGCGCGGTTCCTTCAACCTGACCCACGGCGCAACGCTGGGCGGGCACGTCGTCAGGAGCGCGCTCGAGCGCGCCAAGGTCGACCCCGCCGAGGTCGAGGACGTGCTGATGGGCTGCGCGCTCCCGGAAGGGGCGACCGGCGGCAACATCGCGCGCCAGATCGCGCTGCGCGCCGGCTGCCCCGACAGCGTGCCGGGCGCGACCGTCAACCGCTTCTGCTCCTCGGGACTGCAGACGATCGCGATGGCCGCGCAGCGCGTGCTGGCGGGCGAGGGCGACATCTTCGTCGCCGGCGGCGTCGAGGCGATCTCGGTGGTGCAGAACGAGGTCAACCAGCACCTCGCGAAGGACCCGTGGCTCGTCGAGCACAACCCCGGCGTCTACTGGTCGATGCTGCAGACGGCCGAGGAGGTCGCGAAGCGCTACGGCATCACGCGCGAGCAGATGGACCAGTACGGCGCGCGCAGCCAGCAGCGCGCCTGCGCGGCGCAGGAGGCGGGCGCGTTCGGCGACGAGATCGCTCCGATCACCGTCACCATGGCCGGCATGGACAAGGACAGCGGCCGGCTCTACACGAAGGAGGTCACGGTCGCCGTCGACGAGGGCCTGCGGCCCGGCACCACCTACGAGGCGATCAAGAACCTGCGCTCGGCGCTGCCCGGCGGGATCATTTCCGCCGGCAACGCCAGCCAGTTCTCCGACGGCGCCGGCGCCTGCGTGGTCATGAGCGCGGCCGAGGCGGCGCGCCGCGGCCTCCAGCCGCTCGGGCGCTTCGCGGGCTTCGCGGTCGCGGGCTGCGACCCGAAGGAGATGGGGATCGGTCCCGTCTACGCGGTGCCGAAGCTCCTCAAGCGCGCCGGACTCACGGTCGCCGACATCGACCTGTGGGAGCTCAACGAGGCGTTCGCGGTGCAGGTGCTCTACTGCCGCGACAAGCTCGGCATCCCCGACGACCGGCTCAACATCGACGGCGGCGCGATCGCGATCGGCCACCCCTATGGCATGAGCGGCCAGCGCCTGACGGGGCACGCGCTGATCGCGGGCCGCAAGCGCGGCGCCAAGCGCGTCGTCGTGACGATGTGCATCGGCGGCGGCATGGGCGCCGCGGGGCTGTTCGAGGTGCTGTAGGCCCGCGGCGCGCCGCGGGCAGACCGGGCGCGGGCAGGGCTGCTTCGCCGCCCCGGGGCGGAGGCTCAGCGCTCGACGATCGCGGTGACGCCCATCCCGCCCGCGGTGCACACCGAGATCAGCCCGCGCCGGCCGCCGCGCTCGGCGAGCAGCTTGGCGAGCGTCGCGATGATGCGCGCGCCGGTCGCCGCGAACGGGTGGCCGATCGCGAGGCTCGAGCCGACGACGTTGAGCTTGCTGCGGTCGATCGCGCCGAGCGGCGCGGCGAGCCCGAGCCGCTCGCGGCAGAAGTCGGCCGACTCCCAGGCCGCCAGCGTGCACAGCACCTGCGCCGCGAACGCCTCGTGGATCTCGTAGTAGTCGAAGTCGGCGAGCGTGAGCCCGGCGTCGGCGAGCATCGTCGCGACCGCGTAGGCCGGGGCCATCAGCAGCCCCTCCTTGTGCACGAAGTCGACCGCGTGCGCCTTGGCGTAGGCGAGGTAGGCCTGCACCGGCAGGCCGCGCGCGCGCGCCCAGTCCTCGTTCGCGAGCAGTACCGCGGCGGCGCCGTCCGTCAGCGGCGTTGAATTGCCGGCGGTCAGCGTGCCGGCCGCCGAGCGGTCGAACGCGGGCCGGAGCTTGCCGAGCTGCTCGAGCGAGCTGCTGGCGCGGATGTTGTTGTCCTGGCTGAGGCCGTGGTAGGGCACCACGAGGTCGCGGTAGAAGCCGGCGGCGTAGGCCGCCGCGGCGCGCCGGTGGCTCTCGAGGGCGAGCGCGTCCTGCGCCTCGCGGCCGATGTGCCACTCCTTCGCCATCCGCTCGCAGCTCTCGCCCATCGAGAGCCCGGTGCGCGGCTCGGCGGTCGTCGGCGCCACCGGCTTGAAGAAGCTCGGCCGCAGGCTGAGCCACGGCCGCAGGCGCTCGCCGAGCGTGCGGCCGCGCGCGCTCGCGAGCAGCAGCTGCTGGTAGGGGCGCGCGTAAACGATCGGGGCGTCGCTGACGGTGTCGACGCCGCAGGCGGCGCCGGCGTCGATCTGCCCCAGCGCGATCTTGTTGCCGACCAGGATCGCGGCCTCGAGGCTGGTGCCGCAGGCGCGCTGCAGGTCGACGCCGGGGGTCTCGGGCGCGAGACCGGAGCCGAGCACGCTCTCGCGCACCAGGTTCCACTGCGCCGAGTGCTTCATGACCGCCCCGCCCGCGACCTCGCCGAGGCGCACGCCGCCGAGCCCGAACCGCTCGACGAGCCCGGCGAGCGCCGCGGTCAGCATTTCCTGGTTGCCGACGTCCGCGTAGGCCCCCATGCCGCGCGCGAACGGGATGCGCGCGCCGCCGAGGATGGCGACGCGGCGGACCTGGGATCCCTTGAGCATGGGGCGCCTCCGTGATGGACCGGCGCCGCGGGCGGCGGCGTTCGTGCCTAGAATGCCACCGCCCGCCGCCGGCCGTCATCGCGCCGCACCGCACCCCCATGCCAGAGCCCCGCCGCCCGCCGCCGCCCGCCCGACCCGCCGCCCACGGCCGCGCGATCCTGCGCCTCGGCGTGCCGCTCGTGATCGGGCAGCTGTCGACCGCGGGCTTCCACCTCGCCAATACGCTGATGGCCGGGCACCTGAGCTCGGCCACGCTCGCGGCGGTCGCGGTCGGCGCGAGCTACTACGCGATCTTCGCCAACGTCGGCACCGGCGCGCTGCTCGCGCTGTCGCCGCTGGTCGCGCACGCCTACGGCGCCGGCGAGGAGCGCCGCGTCGGCGAGTACGCACGCCACGGCGCGTGGGTCGCGGCCGGACTCGCGCTGGTGCTGACGGCGGCGCTGCTCGCGGCGCCGCTCGCGTTCCGCCTGATCGGCACCGACCCGAGCGTCGTGCCCGGCGCGCTCGACTACCTGCACGGCCTGGCCGCCGGGCTGCCGGCGGCGCTCGGGTTCCTGACGCTGCGCTACGTCAGCGACGGCCTCGGCCGCACGCGGCCGATGATGGTGATCTCGCTCGTCGGCCTCGCGATCAACGTGCTCGGCAACTGGCTGCTGATGTACGGCCACGCAGGGCTGCCCGCGCTCGGCGCCGCCGGCTGCGGCATCGCCACGGCGGTCGCGCAGTGGGCGATGCTGGCGCTCATGTTCGGCTACGTGCGCCGCCACCCGGCGTACCGGCCGTACGCGATCTTCGCGGGGCCCTGGCGCCCGGCGGCGGCGCGGCTCGGCGAGATCGCGCGGCTCGGCTTCCCGATCAGCGGCGCGATGGTGGCGGAGAGCGCGCTGTTCGCGGCCGCGGGGCTCATGCTCGGCACCATCAGCGCCACCACCGTCGCGGCGCACCAGATCGCCCTCAACTACGCCTCGTTCACCTTCACGATCCCGGTGGCGCTCGCGGCGGCGACGACGATCCACGTCGGCCACGCGCTCGGCCGCGGCGACCTCATCGGCGCCCGCCGCGGCGGCTTCGCCGGCATCGGGATCTGCGCCGCGCTGATGGCGGTGTCGGCGCTCTGCGCGGCGCTCGGGCGCGAGGCGATCGCCGCGGCCTACAGCCCGGATCCGGCCGTGGACCGCCTCGCGGCGCTGCTGCTGCTCTACGTCGCGGTGTTCCAGGTCGCCGACGGCCTGCAGGTCGGCGCGATGGGCGCGCTGCGGGGCTTCAAGGACACGCGCGTGCCGCTCTTCATCGCGATCGGCGCCTACTGGCTCGCGGGCTTCCCGGTGGCCTTCGTCGCCGGCATCGTGCGCGGCGGCGGGCCGGCGGGCGTGTGGAGCGGGCTGATCGCCGGGCTGGTGGCCTCCGCCTGCGCGCTCAACCTGCGCTTCGCGCAGCGCTCGCGGCGCGCGCAGCCGGCCGCCCTATAATCGGCCGCCGGGAGGTACCCATGCGCGAGGTTCGCCCGATCCGCTGGTGCTGGCTCGTCCCGCTGCTCACGGTGGCGGCCGCGCGGGCCGCCGCCG
>JAFEDP010000186.1 GCA_018241545.1 Pseudomonadota bacterium | reverse complement strand
GTCGTGACGAGCGCACGACTGATCCAACCGGGCCCGCGCTACAGCCTGGCGGGGCGGTTCCAGCCCGGCCGACGCCGGCGGTAGCCGAAGCGACCGCAGCGGCGAACGTATCCGCCGCTCTCAGATCAGCGCGCTGCCATCCGGCACCGGTCGCTCGACGGCCGCGAGCACGATCGCACCGTCCTCGCGGGCGAACCCGGTGACCAGCACCTCGGACTTGAAGCCGGCGATCCGCTTGACGCCGAGATTGGTGGCGCACAGCACCTGGCGCCCGAGCAGATCCTGCGCGCGGTAGAGCGTCGTGACCTGCGCGCTCGACTGCCGGGTCCCGAACGGACCGAAGTCGATCCAGAGCTTGTAGGCCGGCTTGCGGGCTTCATCGAACGGCTCCACGCGGCGGATCGTCCCGACGCGCAGCCCGACGCGCACGAAGTCCTCCCAGGTCGCGGTATCGGCGGATTGCGGCACGGCAGGCCCTCGTCCAATGTGCGCTCCGGCGCGAGACTACCAAAGGGGCGGCGCATCGCAGTCCCCTCGCGCGGCCGGGGAATCATGCACGCGGATTATTCGGCGGCGGAGATCGCCCGGATCGGGCAGGGGCTCGCGGACCGCTCGCTGCCGCGCGCCGAGTGGACGCACCGCGCGCATTTCGCGGCTGCGTTCTGGCTGCTGCGCCACCCGGCGCTCGAGGCGTGGCACGACATGCCTGCGCTGATCCGCGCCTACAACGAAGCCGCCGGCGTGCCGAACACCGATACCTCCGGCTACCACGCGACCATCACGCTCGCCTCGCTGCGGGCCGCGTCGGCCTGGCTCGTGGCGCAACCGGACGACGGCCTCGAGACCTCGCTCGCCGCCTTCCTGCGCGGTCCCTGCGGGCGGTCCGACTGGCTGCTCCAGTACTGGTCGCGGGAGCGGCTGTTCTCGCCGGCTGCACGGCGCGCCTGGGCCGACCCGAACCTCGCGGCACTCCCTTTTTGAGTTGCGACAGGCGCTTGCGCGGCAGCTGTTGCGCAGACGCAACGGACTGTCGCCGGCCGGGGCGCGGCCGGTTCCTTAGAACTTCGTAATTTTCTCTTAAGAAATGCCGTAGAGTAAGGGTCGCTCGGTCGGTGACGCGCGTGCCCGTGCATCGCGTTGCGGTCCCGACACATAACCAGAACGCGTACGGGGGTGGCCGCGCACAGCGGCCTCGGGGCCATTGCGGCCAGTCAGACGGCAAGACTTACGCCAGCAGGGAGAACACGCGAATGAAGGCACTCCAGATCGTTATCGCAGCCACGCTCGCCGCCGCCGCGGCGGCGCCCGCGCTCGCACAGCAGGCGACGTCCGCTGGCGCGAGCGGCGGTTCCGGGATCGAGGAAGTGATCGTGACCGGCACGCGCCGGACCGACCGCACCGTGACCGACTCCGCCTCGCCGATCGACATCATCTCCAGCGCCGAACTGCGCTCCGAGCCGGCCGGCAACATGCTGGACGAGATCAAGTACGTCGTGCCGTCGTTCTTCGTCGGCCAGAACACGATCTCCGACGCCTCGAGCCTCGTGCGCGCCCCCTCGCTGCGTGGCCTGCCTTCTGACGAAATCCTCGTGATGCTCGACGGCAAGCGCTTCAACCGCTCGGCTCTCGTGCAGGTGTACACCGGCGGCGATACCGAGCTCGCCTTCGGCTCGCAGGGTTCGGACATCTCCTCGATCCCGTCGATCGCCGTCAAGAACCTCGAGGTGCTGCGCGACGGCGCGACCGCCCAATACGGCTCCGACGCCATCGCGGGCGTTCTCAATTACGGCCTGCGCGACGACGCGGGGCTCGAGCTGCAGGCCCGGTACGGACAGTTCCAGGACCACAGCGATGGCAAGAGCTACCAGTACGCCGCGAACGGCGGCTTCAAGTTCGGCACCATGGGCTTCGTCAACCTGTCGGCGGAGTACGACGACGACGGCCAGACGAGCCGCGGCGTCACGCGCCCGGTGGCGGTGACCTTCGCCCAGGAGAACCCGCAGCTCGCCAACACGCTGCCCAACTACCCGCTGCCGGCGCAGATCTGGGGTCAGTCCCCGTCGCACGGCTACAAGCTGCTGCTGAACTCGGCCTTCGACGTCACCGACAGCAGCAAGATCTATCTGTTCGGCAACGTCGCCTACAGCAAGACCAACGAGAGCTTCAACTTCCGCTCGTCGCTGATCGGCTCGCGCTCATACACGACGGTGGACGGCAGCACGATCGACCTGGGCGGCCGGTCCTTCTTCCAGCACCCCTACTACCAGACGCAGTGCCCGGCCAATAGCGCCACCTGCGCGCCCGGTGGCTACGTGCAGGACACCAACACCTTCCTGCTGAGCTCGATCTACCCGGGCGGCTTCACGCCGCGCTTCGTCGGCGAGACGAAGGAGGACTACGGCACGATCGGCTACAAGGGCAAGACCTCCGGCGGCCTCAACTACGACATGTCGCTGTCCTCGAGCCGCAACGCGATCGACCTGTCGATGTACGACTCGATCAGCCCGTCGTTCGGGGCGGACTCGCAGACGAGCTTCCAGTTCGGCCAGCTGATCCAGAAGGAGTTCGACGCCAACCTCGACCTCACGTACGGAATCGATGCCGGACTCGCCAGCCCGCTGACGCTGTCCGGCGGCGCGGAATTCCGGCGCGAGAGCTATACCGCGACGCCCGGTGACTTCCAGTCCTACGGCGCAGGGCCCTACGCCGCGCCGCACCCGCTCTATACCCAAGTCTCGCCGGGCGTGTACCAGCTCGTGGGCACCAGCACCGACTGCACCGCGACCGGCGCGGTATGCACGGCGGCAGAAAGCCCGGCTGCCAGCGGCTACGGCGGCACCAGCCCGACCTACGCCGGCACCCACACCCAGAACAGCCACGGCATCTACCTCGGCCTCGAGGGCGACCTCACCAAGGACCTGAGCATGGGCGCCGCGGCGCGCTTCGAGGACTACTCGAGCTTCGGCAGTGCCACGGTCGGCAAGCTCAACGCCCTGTGGCACGTCAACGAGGTCGTGGCGCTGCGCGGCACGGTCGGCACGGGATTCCACGCGCCGTCGCCCGGCCAGAACAACGCCCAGGTGCTCACGACGTCCTTCGTGCAAGGCGCCTCGCTCCAGCAGGGCACGTTCCCGGTCACGAGCACGGTGGCGCAGTTCTACGGCGCCAAGGCGCTCAAGCCCGAGCGCTCGACCAACTTCGGCGTCGGCGTCGTGCTCAAGCCGACCAACGACCTCACGGCGACGATCGACCTGTACAAGATCAACGTCCGCGACCGCATCTTCATCTCGAAGAGCTACACGGTCACGGCCGCCAACATCACGGCGCTGCCCGAGCTGGCGGCGGTCGGCGAGGGCGGCACGGTGCAGTACTTCACGAACGCGCTCGATACCACGACGAAGGGCATCGACTTCGTCGGGACGTATCACACGGACATGGCCGGCGGTAAGTTCAACCTGTCGCTCGCCTACAACTACAACAAGAGCGAGGCTACGAACTACGACCCGGCGACAATTGCGACCTACCAGGTCATCGACATCGAGCACCTCGCGCCCAACCACCGCGCGACGCTGTCGGCCAACTGGTCGCGCGGCGGGCTGACGTTCAACCTGCGCGAGAACTACTTCGGCTCGTGGGTCGACGCCAACGACTACCCGACCGCGCACGATGCCCTCGGGAACGTCACGGCCGGACAGCAATTCGGCGCGAAGGCCACCACGGACTTCGACGTCAGCTACCGGTTCCTGGACCACTACACCGTGACCGTCGGCGGGTCCAACATCTTCAACACCTATCCGGACAAGGTGATGAACACGCCGGACAACCCGATCTTCACGCTGACGGGCGGCACGCTGGACGGCCAGGTCTACCCGCGCAACGGCGGGCCCTTCGGCATGAACGGCGCGTTCTGGTACGTGAGCGTGCGGGCCCAGTTCAAGTAGCCGGCACCCGGTGCACCGGGACGGGGGGCCAACCGCCCCCCGTCCCCTTCCCGCTCTGATCTCGACTCTGCCGGAGCCTGCACCGACGGCACGCTGGCTGCTCACGGCGAGCTCCGACGGTGCGCTCCGCTGTGCGCAGTCCTGGCGCGGCGCCTCCTCTTGCGGTCCCCGCGCCTCTCGCTGAAGCTCGAGGATCGTGCCCGGCCGCGTAGCGCGCGGGATCGAAGAACCGGGACGCCGATCACTAGGAGGTGCCGGCCGTGACCTACTCGCTCAGGAACGCGACGCTCGAAGACGTTCCGATCCTGCACGGGCTCATCCGCCGCTCCATCCACGGACTCGGCGCCGGTGACTACTCGCGGGAACAGATCGAGGCCGCGCTCACGGGTGCCTTCGGCGTCGACACCGCGCTGATCCGCGACGGAACCTACTTCGTGATCGAGGGCGCCGAGGGATCGATCGTGGCCTGCGGGGGCTGGAGCCGGCGCAAGACCCTGTTCGGCGCCGACACCCGGACCGAACGCGACGAGTCGTCTCTCGACCCCGCGACGGAGGCCGCCAAGATCCGCGCCTTCTTCGTCGACCCCGGCCACGCGCGTCGTGGCCTCGGCCGGATGCTGCTCGAGCGCAGCGAGGCAGATGCCGTCAGGGTTGGCTTCCGGTCGCTGGAGCTCATGGCGACGCTGCCGGGGCAGCGCCTCTACCGGGAGTCCGGTTTCAAAGCGGGTGCCGAGATCGACTACCCGCTGCCCGGAGGTCTCACGATCCGGTTCGTGCCAATGCGCAAGGAGATCGCCGATGCGCGCCTGCCGCCGGACTGACCGGCCGGGCCGGTCGGGACCGCCACCGCCGGCGCATCGGCGCTACCGTCGTGCCGGCCGATCGCGTCACGCCCGCATCGAGGCATCGCCGCTGCGCGATGCCGCAGGCGCATGAGACGCATCACCGTCCTGGGATCACTCGCCAGCGGCTGGCCGTCGGCGGGCCGGTGGCAAAAGCAAAGTGGTAGAGTCCTGCGCGATGCGTCCGTTGGATCAGGCCAGCCCTAGACATGCGCTGCTCAACGGCGCAGCGCCACCATCGGCGCGCGATAGCCACGGGCCGCGTCAGACGGGGAACCGGCAGTGATCGGTGACTAGGCATTACAGGAACGCATCATGACCCACCCGACCGATTCCCGTGCCACGCGCCGCGACGTCCCGCGCGCGGCTTACGCGACGCGCGGCATCTGCCTCGTCGCCCTGCTGGCCATCGTCGCTCTGCTCCCAGTCCGTGCCCACGCGTTCGCGGGCGCAGTGGCCGCGCCCGACCGCTACGGCGCCGAGGCGGCCGAGGAAATCCTCAAGGCGGGTGGCAACGCGGTCGACGCGGCCGTGGCCACCGCCCTCGCCCTGGCGGTCACCTATCCGGAAGCCGGCAACCTCGGCGGCGGCGGCTTCGCCACGGTCCTCTTCGGCGGCAAGGCCTATTTCCTCGACTACCGCGAAGTGGCGCCGAAGGCAGCGCGGGCCGACATGTACTTGGACGCCCATGGCGACGTCGTCGCCGGTGCCAGCACGATCGGTGCCCGTGCAGCCGGCGTGCCGGGCACGGTCATGGGTCTGTGGGAACTGCATCACCGCTTCGGGAAGCTTCCGTGGCGTCGGCTGTTCGCGCCCGCGCTTCGCTATGCACAGCAGGGCTTCGTCGTGAGCCGCCAGCTCGAGTCCCGGCGCGCGGAGTACGCCGCGGCATTCGCGGGCCGCACCAACTTCGCCGCCTACTTCGGCACCGCGGTCCATGACGTGCCGTTGCGCCAGCCCGAGCTCGCCGCGACGCTGCTGCGCATCCAGCGCGAAGGGCCCGCCGATTTCTACCGCGGCCGGACCGCGCATCTGATCGCCGCCGAGATGCAGCGCGATCACGGCCTCATCAGCGCCGCGGACCTGGCAGGCTACCGCGCGATCTGGCGCACGCCGCTCGAGACCGACTGGGCCGGCTATCACGTGATCACCGCGCCGCCGCCGAGCTCGGGCGGCATCGCCCTCGTCGCGCTGCTCAAGATGAAGGCCGCCGTGGCGCCGCTGTTCCGCGACGTCCCGCTCAACTCGCCGCAGTACG
>JAFEDP010000185.1 GCA_018241545.1 Pseudomonadota bacterium | reverse complement strand
CGCGGACGGCAGGCTGCCGGGCACCACCACCGCCCCGGCCGGCACGCGCCCGTAGCTGACGGTGCCCGCGGCGCGGTCGTAGATCTTGGTGCTGGCGCCGATGTAGACGCCCATCGAGATCACCGCCCCGCGCTCGACGATGACCCCCTCGACGATCTCGGAGCGCGCGCCGATGAAGCAGTCGTCCTCGATGATCGTCGGCGCCGCCTGCAGCGGCTCGAGCACGCCGCCGATGCCGACGCCGCCCGACAGGTGCACGTTGCGCCCGATCTGCGCGCACGAACCGACCGTCGCCCAGGTGTCGACCATGGTGCCCGCGTCGACGTAGGCGCCGACGTTGACGTAGGACGGCATCAGCACGACCCCGGGCGCGACGAACGCCCCCTTGCGCACGACCGCCGGCGGCACCACGCGCGCGCCGCCGGCGCGCAGCTGGGCCTCGCTCTGGCCGGCGTACTTGAGCGGCACCTTGTCGTAGAACTGGGTGTAGCCGGCGCTCGACAGGGCGTTGTCGTGGGTGCGGAAGTACAGCAGCACCGCCTTCTTGAGCCACTCGTGCACCACCCAGCCGCCATCGCCCGGCGCCGCGACGCGCAGCGCGCCCGAGTCGAGCCGCTCGAGCGTCTCCTCGAGCGCCTGCACGAGCTCGCGCGGCGCGGCTGCGGGTCCAAGCTCGGCGCGCCGCTCCCAGGCGGCCTCGATCAGGGCACGGGTGGTGTCAGTCATCGCGGCGGGTCTCGAGGTAGTGGCGGATTCGGTGGGCGGCCTCGACGCACTCGGCGAGCGGCGCGACCAGGGAGATGCGCACGCGCCCGGCGCCCGGGTTGCCGCTGCCGGCGTCGCGGCCGAGGTAGCTGCCGGGCACGACCCGCACGTTCTCGCGCCGGTAGAGCTCGCGCGTGAAGCGCTCGTCGTCCTCGCCGACCTCGGGCCACAGGTAGAACCCGCCCGCCGGGTCGTTGAGGGCCAGCAGCGGGGCGAGGACCGGCACGACCGCGTCGAACTTGGCGCGGTACAGCGCGCGGTTGGCGGCGGCATGGGCGTCGTCGTCCCAGGCGGCGATGCTGGCGCGCTGCACGTGCACCGGGACGGCGCAGCCGTGGTAGGTGCGGTACAGGCGGTAGCGCTCGATGAGCCGCGGGTCGCCGGCGACGAAGCCGGAGCGCAGGCCGGGCGCGGAGGAGCGCTTGGAGAGGCTGTGGAAGACGACCACGCCCTCGAAGTCCGGGTGGCCGAGCGCGCGCGAGGCGCCGAGGAACCCGGGCGGCGGGTTCGCCTCGTCGAGGTACAGGTCCGAGTAGCACTCGTCGGCCGCGACCACGACGCCGTGCTCGCGCGCGAGGCTCAGGATCCGCCCGAGCAGCCCGGGTGGCAGCACCCGGCCGGTGGGGTTGTCGGGGCTGCAGACGTACAGGAGCGCGCAGCGCCTCCACACCTCGCCCGGCAGGGCCAGCCACTCGGCGGGGTCGGGCGGCAGGTGCAGCGGCGCGGCGCCGGCGAGCAGCGCCGCGCCCTCGTAGATCTGGTAGCACGGGTTCGGCATCGCGACGATCGGGCGCTCGCGCGGGTCGACGACCGCCTGCGCGAACGAGAACAGCGCCTCGCGCGTGCCGTTGACGGGCAGCACCATGCGCTCGGGGTCGACCGTGCCGCCGAGCCCGTAGCGGCGCTCGAGCCAGCCGGCGCAGGCGCGGCGGAACTCCGGCAGGCCGGCGGTGGCGGGGTAGGTGCCGAGCGCGCCGAGCGCCGCGGTCAGCGCCTCGACCAGGAGCGCCGGCGGGGCGTGCTTGGGCTCGCCGATCGACAGCGCGATCGGCGCGCGCCCGGCGGCCGGCTCGACGCCGGCCAGCAGGCGCTCGAGGCGCTCGAACGGGTACGGCTGCAGGCGCGCGAGTCCGGGGTTCACGGGCGGCTCAGGTGCGCGGGTCGAGCGCGCTCTTGAGCGCGCCCTCGAGGCGCGTGCGCGCGGACGGCTCGAGCGGCCGGCCCTCGACGTCGGCGACGTAGAACACGTCCTCGGCGCGCTCGCCCACGGTGCCGATGCGCGCGCCGAGCAGCTGCACGCGCTCGCGCATGAACACCTTGCCGACCTCCGACAGCAGCCCCGGGCGGTCGCCGGCCACGAGCTCGAGCACCGTGCGCCGGTTGCGCTCGTCGTCGCTCCAGGCGATCTGCGTCGGGGTGGTGAACATCCGCACCTGGCGCGGCGCCCGGCGCGTGACGGTGATCGCGGTGCCGGAGTCCTCGCGCAGGCTGCGCAGCAGCCCCTGCTCGATCTCGTGCACGCGGGTGCGGTCGCCGATCGCGTTGCCGGTGTCCTCGAGTACGAGGTAGGTCTCGACGCTGAAGCCGGGGCCGGTCGGGGTTATGCGGGCGTCCAGGATCGTGAGCCCCATCTGGTCGAGCACCGCGGTCGCGCGCGCGAAGCTGTGCTGGCGGCGCTGGGTGTAGCTGAAGATCGCGGTGCCGCCGCGCGCGGTCTCCTGGCGCACCGCCACCAGCGGCTCCTCGTCGAAGGGATCGCGGCCGGCCAGCAGCGAGGTGTGCCAGGCGATCTCCTCGGCCGTGTGGCGCAGGAAGTAGGCGCCGGCGAGGCCCTTCCAGACGCGCTCGACCTCGGAGGAGGGCACGCCGTCGCGCGCCAGGATCTCGCGCGCCTCGGCCTGCGTCTCGGCGATCAGCTCGTCCTCGCCGAGCGGGCTCTCGAGCCCGCGCCGCAGCAGCCGGCGGGTGCGCTCGTAGAACTCCTCGAACAGCGACGCCTTCCAGTTGTTCCACAGCTTCGGGTTGGTGCCGCGCACGTCGGCGACCGTCAGCACGTACAGGTAGTCGAGGTGGGTCGGGTCGCCGACGCGGCGCGCGAACTCGTTGACGACCTCCGGGTCGGTGATGTCCTGCTTCTGGGCGGTGACCGACAGGTGCAGGTGGTGGCGCACCAGCCACGCGACCAGGCGCGCGTCGTAACGCGACAGCCCCTGCTCGAGGCAGAAGGCCTCCGCGTCGACCGCGCCGAGCTCGGAGTGGTCGCCGCCGCGGCCCTTGGCGATGTCGTGGAACAGCGCCGCGAGGTAGGCGATCTCCGGGCGCGGCAGCGAGCGGAACAGGCGCGCCAGCTTCGGGAACTCGTGGTCGAAGCGCTCGAGCGCCAGCCGCCGCAGGTTCCTGACCACGAACAGCGTGTGCGCATCGACGGTGTAGGCGTGGAACAGGTCGTACTGCATGCGCCCGACGATGCGGCCGAAGGCGGGGATGTAGCGGCCCAGCACGCCGTACAGGTTCATGCGCCGGAAGGCGCGCGTGACGCCCTCGGGCTCGCGCAGGATCTCGAGGAACAGCCGGTGGTGGCGCGGGTTCTGGCGGAACTCCTCGTCGATCAGCCACAGGTGGCTCTGCAGGCTGCGGATGGTGGCGGCCCGCACCCCCTTGAGCTCGGGGTTCTGGCACAGCACCTGGAACAGCTCGAGGATCGCCGACGGCGTCTTCAGGAACACCTCGTCGCCGACGATCTCGAGGTACTCGCTGCGCACCTGGAAGCGCGGGTTGAGCGGCAGCGGCTGCGCCGGCGCCGGGTCGACGATCGCCTCGCTGAACAGCTGCAGCAGCATCTCGTTGAGCAGCTGGATGTCCATGACGGTGCGGTAGTACCGCTGCATGAACTGCTCGACCGCGAGCGTGTAGGTCGCGTCCTCGTAGCCGAACTCGTGCGCGAGGCGGATCTGGTGGTCGAACAGCAGCCGGTCCTCGCGCCGGCCGGTCAGCACGTGCAGCGCGAAGCGGATCTTCCACAGGAACGCGAGCGCGCCCTTGAGCTTTCGGAGCTCGTGGCGGGTCAGGAAGCCGTGGCCCACCAGCTCGTCGAGCGTCTCGCAGCCGAAGTGGCGCTTGGCGACCCAGGCGATCGTCTGGATGTCGCGCAGCCCGCCGGGGCTGGCCTTGACGTTGGGCTCGAGGTTGTAGGCGGTGTCGTGGAAGCGCTGGTGGCGCTGCTGCTGCTCGCGCACCTTGCCGGCGTAGAAGTCGGCGGCGCTCCAGATGTGGTCGGGTGCGAGCGCGCGCTTCATCGCCGCGAACAGCGGCTCGGGGCCGGCCAGCAGCCGCGCCTCGAGCAGCGTCGTCGCCACCGAGATGTCGGCGAGGCTCTCGCGCTGGCAGTCGTCGATGGTGCGCACGCTGTGGCCGACCTCGAGGCCGATGTCCCACAGGAAGGTCAGGAAGCGCTCGAGGTCCGCCTGCCACGGCGCGCCCTCGGTCTTGGGCAGCAGCACCATGACGTCGATGTCGGAGCACGGGTGCAGCTCGCCGCGGCCGTAGCCGCCGACCGCGATCAGGGCCAGCTCGCCGTGGTGCGCACCGCCGAGCAGGCGCCAGGCACGCGTCAGCACGAGGTCGACGGCGCGGGCGCGGTCGCGCACCAGCACCTCGACCGGCTCGTCCTGCGCGAAGCGCGCCTTGAGCTCGCCGTGCGCCTCCTCGAGTACGCCGCGGAACGCCGCCACCGCCTCGGCCGGCACCGCGAGCGAGATGGCGCCGAGGCGCGCCGCGAAGCGCTCGAGCGCGGGCCAGGGCGGCAGCGGGGGGGCGGCGACGTCGTCGGCGTCGGCCGGCAGCGGCTCGAGGTTCACCGGCTCAGCCGCCGGTGGCCGGGTCGCGCTCGCCGGTGCCGAGGGTCAGGACCTCGACGCCGGTCGCGGTGACGAGCACCGTGTGCTCCCACTGGGCCGACAGCGAGTGGTCCTTGGTGACGACGGTCCAGGCGTCGGGCAGCAGCCGGACGTGGCGCTTGCCGGCGTTGACCATGGGCTCGATCGTGAAGGTCATGCCCGGCACCAGCTCGCAGCCGGTGCCCGGGTCGCCGTAGTGCAGCACCTGCGGGTCGTCGTGGAACACCCGGCCGATGCCATGGCCGCAGTACTCGCGCACCACCGAGAAGCCCCGGCCCTCGACGAAGGTCTGGATGCGGTGGCCGATGTCGCCGAGGCGCGTGCCCGGGCGCACCGAGCGGATGCCGATCCACAGCGCCTCGCGGCAGGTGTCGACGAGGCGCTTGGCCTGCACCGAGGGGGCGCCGACCAGGTACATGCGGCTCGAGTCGCCGTGCCAGCCGTCCTTGATGACGGTGACGTCGATGTTGACGATGTCGCCGGCCTTCAGGCGCTTCTCGCCCGGGATGCCGTGGCAGACGACGTGGTTGACCGAGGTGCAGATCGACTTCGGGTAGCCCTTATAGCCGAGCGGCGCCGGGACGGCCTGCTGGACGTTGACGATGTAGTCGTGGCACAGCCGGTCCAGCTCCTCGGTCGTGACCCCCGCCACCACGTGGGGCCCGATCATGTCGAGGACGTCGGCGGTCAGGCGGCCGGCCAGGCGCATGGCGTCCTGCTCGGCGGGGGTCTTGGGGGTCACGGCAGGGTGTTCGTAGCGGCGCAGCATGGGGGCGGGGGGAGCGTGCTAAACCGTTGTTTGCACGGGGCAAGCATGGTATAAAGCGCGGCGTTTTTTGGCAATGAAATCCACACGCGTATTGCCCTGCGGCTCCGCTGGCCGCCGGGCCACTGTGCGGACGGGTGCCGGTCGGCCCGCCCTGCGAGCGTCGCAGGGCCCCCGACGGGTTTCCGCACGGGATACGCGGAGGGCCTAACCCGGGAGACTACGACGATGCCCAGCGTGTCCATGCGACAGATGCTGGAAGCGGGTGTGCATTTTGGCCACCAAACCCGCTTCTGGAACCCGAAGATGGCGCCTTTCATCTTCGGCGAGCGCAACAAGATCCACATCATCAATCTCGAGAAGACGCAGCCGATGTTCGCGGAGGCTGCCGCCTTCATCAAGTCCATCGTCACCGACGGCGGCAAGGTGCTGTTCGTCGGCACCAAGCGCTCCGCCCGCGAGGCGGTGCAGCGCGAGGCCGCCCGCGCCGGCATGCCGTACGTGAACCAGCGCTGGCTGGGCGGCATGCTCACCAACTTCAAGACCATCCGCCAGTCGATCAAGCGCCTCGCCGAGATCGAGGAGCTGAGCACGACCGGCGCGCTCGAGCGCCGCGGCAAGAAGG
>JAFEDP010000184.1 GCA_018241545.1 Pseudomonadota bacterium | reverse complement strand
CGGCGGCTTCCTGATCGTGCCGGGCATCATGTACGGCAGCGGCATGCCGATCCTCAATGCGATCGGCTCGTCGCTGTTCTCAGTTGCGGCGTTCGGCCTGACGACAGCGGTGAATTACGCGCGCTCGGGTTTCGTGGACTGGTCGCTGGCCGGCGAATTCGTCGCGGGAGGCGCGCTGGGCGGTGCCGCGGGGGTGGCGCTCGCGACGCGCCTCGCGGCCCAGCGTCGGCTGCTGACGGTCGCATTTGCCGGCCTGGTATTCGTGGTGGCTGCCTACATGCTGGTGCGGACGGGGCTGGCCCTGCGCGGCTGAGCGACTCGACGCCGTCGTCGCGCGTCCGGTGGTCGATGGGCCGGGCCCGCTCGTCGGCACCGACGAGCAGCAGCGCCGCCGCGACCATCGAAGGCGCCGCCACGAACGAACGAATGTGGATTTCCCGCATTCCGATATCCATTAGAATCGTCTAATTTGCTTCCCGCAGCCGATGACCCGGCATCGCGGGGGTCCGTTGTCGACCGCGCTCGGACGGTTGCCGCGTACGGTCGCGACGGGGCGCGACGACCGCGGAGATCGGGGCAGCGACAGGCACCGGAGTGTCCCCCATGCGGATATCGGCGTAGCTGACTGCGCGCTGCGTCAGAGTGCCCAATCACAGTCTGCGGAGATGGCCATGTCTACCCTCGTTGAGCCGGCGTCGAGCTCTCAGCTGCTCACCGATCAGAGCGTGGCCAAGCACCTCCTGTTCGGTTCGGTCCTCGGCCAGAACCTGTTCCCGTATCCGGCGATCTCCGAGCGTGACCGGGAGAGTCTGGGACTGATCATCGAGTCGATCGACAAGTTCCTGTCGGGCAAGGCCGACGATTTCAAGCGCTGGGACCGGGCCGCACAGCAGCCCGCCGAATTCATCGATGAATTGCGCGAGCTGGGCCTGTTCGGCCTGGTCATTCCCGAGGCCTTCGGAGGGCTGGGGCTCTCCAACGCCGCCTACGCCCGGGTGTTGTCCCAGACGAGCCGGTACGACAGTTCGGTGTCGCTGACGATCGGTGCCCATAGCTCGATCGGCATGAAGGGCCTGCTGCTGTTCGGCACGGCGGAGCAAAAGGCGCGCTATCTGCCGCGACTCGCCGCGGGCGACATGATCGCCGCATTCTGTCTCACCGAGCCCGGCGCCGGCTCCGATGCCGGCGGTATACGCACGACGGCGACGCGAAACGGTGACGGAAGCTGGACCCTGAACGGCAGCAAGCTGTGGATCACGAACGGCGGCATCGCCGACTTCTTCACGGTGTTCGCGCGTACCGACGTCACCGAGGGCAAGGTCACCGCATTTCTCGTCGAGGCCGCCTGGCCGGGCGTGAGCCGGGGGCCGCATGAGGACAAGATGGGCATCCGGGCCTCCAGCACGACGACGGTGTCCTTCAGCGACGTCCGGGTGCCTCCCGGCAACGTGCTCGGCGAGCCGGGCAAGGGCTTCAAGGTCGCGATGGCCATCCTGAACAACGGCAGGACGGGCCTCGGGGGTGGCGCGGTCGGTGGCATGAAGGCGATCCTCAGCCACGCGTCGCGCCACGCGCTGGAGCGCAGGCAATTCGGGCGGGCGATCGCCGACTTCGGGCTGGTCCGGGAGAAGTTGGCGCAGATGGCGGTGGACTGCTTCGCTGCCGAGAGCGCGGTCTGGATGGTCGCCCACTATATCGACAGCGGCTCGGTCGACTATTCCATCGAGGCGGCGATCACGAAGATCTTCGCCAGCGAGGCCATGCAGAGGGCCGCCTACGAAGGGCTTCAAATCGCCGGTGGCAGCGGCTACATGCGCGAGATGCCGTACGAGCAGATGGCGCGCGATGCGCGCATCCTCACGGTCTTCGAGGGGACCAACGAGATTCTCCGCCTCTACGTGGCGCTGTCTTCGCTCAAGGACGTCGGCGCGTCACTGGCAGACGTTCGACACGCCGTGGCCGCGATCTTCAACGATCCGATCAAGGGCTTCGGCGTTCTGTCGGCGTACGCCGGACGCAGGCTCACGCAGGCGGTCGGGCGGGCCGACACGGGGTTTGCCGAGCGGCTTGCGCCTCCGCTTCGGCCGCTGCTCGCCGTGTATCAGCGGCACGCGCTGGCGGCCGCCCGGGCTGCCGAGCTCGTGCTGCGCCGTCACGGCCACGGCATCACCGAGCAGCAGCCGGCGCTCAAGCGGGTGGCGGACGTGCTGATCGACCTGTTCGTCGGGCTGTGCACGGTCTCGCGCGCCGACGCGATGATTCGCGCCGGGGAGGGCGGGGCGGGTCCGGTCCTCGAAATGGCGACGATATTCACCCGCCAGGCGCGCCGGCGCATGATGGGTAATGTTCGGTCGATGTCCCGCAACGAGGACCCGGACGTGGATGCCGTGGCGGCCGCGGTTCTCAAGGACGGCAGCTACCGGTGGGACGTGTACTAGCGTGGGAGGCGCCGGCCGTGGGGCGTGCGCCGGCGGCCGCCGGTCGTCGACGCGGGTCGTAGCGGCTCCGGCGGCCTGAGGACGACCCCGGGGCGCCGCGCGGCAAGTCCGAGCGCCGCACGTTCCGTCCGGCGTTGCCCACGAGTGCCGGAGCCCATGGCCGGCCCGCCCGAGGCGTCGCCAGTGCGGGGTCCAGCACGAGCACCCGATCGATCCCTAGCGCCGGCGCTCGCCGTGCGGTGACGAGGGTGGAAAGTGTCTATGAGACTGTCCTAATATACGGGGGGTCCCGCCGCTGCCCGGCGCTAGGCGGCCAGCGACGTGCATCCTGGACCTTCGCGCCCAGTCTGCGGGGGAACGATGTGCGAGCTGTTCTGCCTGTCGAGCCGGCTGCCCACCACGGTGACGTTCTCGCTGTCGCGCTTCGCTGCACGCGGGGGCCTCGACGGCCGTCAGCTGGACGGGTGGGGGCTCGCGTTCTACGACGGCCGCGACCTGCGCCTGTACCGGGAACCGGAGCCCGCGCGTGCGAGCGCATGGCTGCCATTCATCGAGCAACGGCGCGTGCCCTCGACGCTCGTGGTCTCGCACATCCGACACGCGACGCGGGGGAGCGTGTGCCTGGCCAACACGCAGCCATTTGCACGCGAGCTCGGCGGACGGATGCACTGCTTCGCGCACAACGGGATGCTGCGTGGCGAGATCCGCCCGGGCAGGGCCGGCAGCCGGCGCTTCGCGCCGGTTGGCGAGACGGACTCGGAGCAGGCCGCCTGCGAGCTCGTGGAGCGCATGGCCGCGCTGTGGATGACTGGCCAGCCCAGCGTGCAGCAGCGCGCCGCGGTCGTGCGCGAATTTGCGCGGGAGATGGCGATGCTCGGTCCTGCGAACTTCATCTACAGCGACTCTGAAGTGGCCTTCGCGCACGGCCACCGTCGCACGCAGGCCGACGGCAGCATCCGACCGCCCGGATTGTGGGTGTTGGAGCGCCACTGTGACGTCGACAACGACGCGCTGCCGGTCGCTGGCGTCGCGCTGGCCGGGCGGAGCAGCGGGCAGCAGTTGGTCTTGCTGGCCAGCGTCCCGCTGACCCACGAGGGCTGGCGCCCGCTCGAGGAAGGGGAGCTCGTCATCGTGCGCGAGGGCATGATCGTGGAGGCGGTGGGGCGATGACGACGATGGCGAGGACTCCCCCGGTCAGGGCGGGCCTGGGCGACGGACTCCGTCGCACGCGCGGCGTCGGACGTCTTCGATGGGGCCGCCCGTGAGCCGGGACCCGCAGCACGGCGGCCCGACCGCCTTCGTGCTCGCCGGGGGTGGCAGCCTCGGCGCCGTGCAGGCCGGGATGCTCATCGAGCTCGCGTCCGCCGGCCTCGTGCCCGACATCGTCGTCGGCGCATCGGCTGGCGCGATCAACGGCGCGTTCCTGGCGTTCGATCCGAGCGCGCAGATGGCCGCCCACATGGCGGAGCTGTGGCGACGGACCCGCACGCGGGACATCCTCGGGTTCTCGTGGGTGGCGGCGCTCGGCGTGCTGGGACTCAGGGGCCACCTGGTCGGAAACGGCCGCCTGCGCGCGTTTCTCGAGCGCGAGTTGCCGTGCCGGGACTTCGCGCAGACGCGCGTGCCCTTGCGCGTCGTGGCGACCGACCTCCAGAGCGGCGAGGAGGTCATCCTTGACGGCGGCAGCATCGTCGAGGCGGTGCTTGCGAGCGCCGCGATCCCCGGTGTGTTCCCGCCGATCCGCCTGGCCGGCCGCTGCCTCGTGGACGGCGTGGTGGCGTCCGGCACGCCGATCGCGACCGCCTGGCGCCTCGGCGCCACGCGCATGATCGTGCTGCCGAGCGGGTTCTCCTGCGAGAGCGACCAGGTTCCACGACACCCGGTGGCGCGGGCCATCCATGCGATTTCGCTGTTGAGCATCCGCCAGCTGCGCGAGGATTTCGTGCATTACGGCGAGCGCTCCGTCATTTCTATCGTTCCGCCGCCCTGTCCGCTGCGCCAGTCGCCGTACGACTACTCGCAGGGCGCCGCGCTGGTGGAGAGCGCGCGGATTCGGACACGCCGTTGGCTCGAATCCGGCGGTCTCGAATCCAGGAGCTTCCCGGGCGCGCTTCAGGCTCACCGCCACGCCGCCGATCCGGCCGATCGGCCGCCTAGATCGTGACCCGGCGCAGCAGCGCCACCTTGAGTTGGTCGAGCACGAGGCTCAGCAGCAGCGCGGCGAGCAGGACCCCCAAGATCAGCGACCAGGGCAGCGGGTGCATCAGGATGCCGAGCCCGGCCAGGAGCGTGATGACCGTGACATCGACAACGGTCGAGAGCACGACCCACACGCCGGGGCGGGAACTCCACAGGCGGCGCCGCTCGCGCACGACGTAGAACGCCGCCTGGGTGCTGAAGACCAGTGCGAGCGCCGCGAGCGTCCGTAGTCCGTGGCCGATGCTGAGCCCGAGAAGCCGTTCCCCGACGAGGAGCACGCCGACGCAGAAGACCAGGTTGCCCAGCCCCAGCAAGGCCGCGACGCCGCTGATGGCCCCGACGCGCCAGGCATTGGGCCGCGGCGACGGACGGACGCGGTCCGTGGTCGCCGACATCGCCAGGAAGTCGCCGCTGATCACGACTAGTGCCATCAGCATCGGCGTCAGGATGGCGTGGCCGGTCAGCCACAGGCCGGCCGTCAGAAAGGTCATCTGCGTGACCTTGGCCGTGACCGAGCGGAGCGTGTAGGTGAGGATGCGCTGATAGGCGAGGCGGCCGACGCGCACCGCCTCCACGATGCCATGCAGCCCTGGCGCCGTGAGCACCATGCCAGCGGCGGCCTTGGCGGCATCGGTCGCGTTCGAGACGGCGATCCCGAGCTGGGCCTGACGCAGCGCCGGAGCGTCGTTGACTCCGTCCCCACACATCCCGACCGTGCAACCACCGCGCTGGAACGCCTGGACGATCCGGAGCTTGTCGTCCGGGTAGACGCCGGCGAAGACCGCATAGTCCGCTGGCATGAGGCGCTCCGGCGGCACCTGCGCTGTCCAGACCTTCCCCTCTAGGCCGACCGCGCGTGCGGCCGCGACCGCGGTCCCGGCAGCGTCGCCCGTCACCATGACGGTGCTGACGCCGAGCGTCGCGAGCTCGCCGATGAGCGCCTGCGCATCGGGACGCGGCGGGTCGCTGAGCGCAATCAGGCCGATCCAGGCGAGTCGGTCGGGTGGCCCCGCCGCCACGCCGAGCACCCGTTGCCCCTGCGACTCGAGCTGCGTCGAGAGGGCCAGCGCCTCGGCCGGTACCACCACGAGCGTGGCGATCTGGGCGAGCGCGCCCTTCAGCACGTGCCACTGCGCGCCACCGTCTGCCGCCGCGAATACGGCCTGCGCACGCTTGCGGGCCGGATCGAAGGGCTCGAACCGCAGCAATGGTCCGGGCACCGCCGGCGGGGTCGGCGGTGCTGCGGCGTGAATCGCGAGATCGACCGGGTCGAGACCTCCGTCGGCGCTCGCGAGGGCGGCCCAGGCGAGCACCTCCCGTTCCGAGCTTCCCGCTCCGGCGTGCACCGAGGTGACGGTGAGCGCGTGGCTGGTCAGTGTGCCGGTCTTGTCCGAGCACAGGAGGTCGAGCGTGCCCGCCTCGTCCA
>JAFEDP010000183.1 GCA_018241545.1 Pseudomonadota bacterium | reverse complement strand
CGAGGACGATGCGGGCACCGACGCCGCCGCGGGCGCCGACGCCGCCGCGGCGGAGTAAGGCGCGATGAACATCACGGCAGAGAGCGTCAAGACGCTGCGCGAGCGCACCGGCGCCGGCATGATGGAGTGCAAGAAGGCGCTGGTCGAGGCCAACGGTGACCTCGACGCGGCCGCCGAGATCATGCGCAAGTCGGGCCTCGCCAAGGCCGACAAGAAGGCCGCGCGCGTCGCGGCCGAGGGCCGCATCGCCTACGCCGGCAGCGCCGACGGCAAGAGCGGCGTGCTGGTCGAGGTGAACTGCGAGACCGACTTCGTGGCGCGCGAGGCGGACTTCGTCGCCTTCACCGACGAGGTCGCCGCCGCCGCCCTCGCGAGCGGCGCGAGCGAGGTTGAGGCGGTGCTGGCGCAGAAGGGCCGCGACGGGGCGACGTTCGAGGAGCGGCGCCGGGCGCTGGTCGCGAAGATCGGCGAGAACATCTCGGTGCGGCGCCTCGCGCGGGTCAGCTCCGGCGGCGTGCTCGCCAGCTACCTGCACGGCACGCGCATCGGCGCGATGGTGGCCCTCGACGGCGGCACGCCCGAGCTCGCCAAGGACCTCGCGATGCACGTCGCGGCGATCAACCCGCAGTTCGTCGACTCGAGCCAGGTCCCCGCCGAGCAGCTCGCCAAGGAACGCGAGATCCTGGTCGCGCAGGCGGCGGGCGAGGGCAAGCCGGCGGCGATCGTGGAGAAGATGGTCGACGGTCGCATCCGCAAGTACCTCGCGGAGATCACGCTGGTCGGCCAGCCCTTCGTCAAGGATCCGGACGTCACCGTCGAGAAGCTGCTGAAGCAGGCGCAGGCCACGGTGCGCGCGTTCGCGCGCCTCGAGGTCGGTGCCGGCATCGAGAAGAAGCAGGAGAACTTCGCCGACGAGGTGATGGCGACGGTCAAGGGCAGCGCCAAGCAGTGAGCCGCCCGAACCGCGCCCGCTAGAGGGAGACCCGTGCCGACGGCGACGCCCAAGGCCCCGCGCTACCGACGCATCCTGCTGAAGCTCAGCGGCGAGGCGCTCATGGGCGCCGGCGACTACGGCATCGACCCGGAGATCCTGCGGCGCATCGCCAGCGAGATCGTCGAGGTCATCGAGCGCGGCACCCAGGTGGCCGTGGTCATCGGCGGCGGCAACATCTTCCGCGGCGCCGGGCTCGCGCGCGCCGGCATGGACCGCGTGACGGCCGACCACATGGGCATGCTCGCGACCGTGATCAACGCGCTCGCGATGCAGGACTCGCTCGAGGGGCTGGGGGCGCACGCGCGCGTGATGTCGGCGCTGCAGATCAACGAGGTCTGCGAGGACTACATCCGCCGCCGCGCCATCCGCCACCTCGAGAAGGGCCGGGTGGTGATCTTCGCGGCCGGCACCGGCAACCCGTTCTTCACCACCGACACCGCGGCGAGCCTGCGCGGCATCGAGGTGGGCGCCGACGTGCTGCTGAAGGCCACCAAGGTCAACGGCATCTACACCGCCGACCCGATGCGCGACCCGACCGCGACGCGCTATACGCGCCTGACCTTCGACAAGGTGCTCGCCGACCGGCTGATGGTGATGGACGCGACGGCGATCGTGATGTGCCGCGACAACAACCTGCCGTTGCAGGTGTTCAACCTGCACAACGCCGGGGACCTGCTCAGGATCATCGACGGCGACGACGTCGGCACGGTGGTCGCGAACGGCTGACGGCAGCCGCTGACACGGAGAAGGGCGATGCTCGAGGATCTGAAGAAGGATGCAGCCGAGCGCATGGCCAAGTGCGTGACGGCGCTCAAGGGCGAGTTCAAGCGGATGCGCACTGGCCGCGCCAGCACGGCGCTGCTCGAGCACGTCAAGGTCGAGTACTACGGCTCGGAGATGCCGCTGGCGCAGGTCGCCAACGTCATCGTCGAGGACGCGCGCACGCTGGCCGTCACCCCGTGGGACAAGTCGATGGTGCCGGTCATCGAGAAGGCCATCCTCAAGTCCGACCTCGGGCTGACGCCCAACACCGCCGGCGCCGTGATCCGCCTGCCGATGCCGGCCCTGACGGAGGAGCGCCGCCGCGAGCTCGTCAAGGCCGCCAAGCACGAGACCGAGAACGCGCGCGTCGCGGTGCGCAACGTGCGCCGCGACGTCATGAACGACCTCAAGGAAATGTTGAAGGAGAAGCTCGTCTCCCAGGACGACGAGAAGCGCGCGCACGAGGAGGTCCAGAAGCTCACCGACCGCTACATCGCGGAGCTGGACGGCGTGCTGGCCGAAAAGGAGAAGGATCTCCTCCACGTGTGAGGAGGTCCCGCCGACCCGTGCGCGTTCCGCGGCACGTGGCGATCATCATGGACGGCAACGGCCGCTGGGCGGCGCGGCGCGGACTGCCGCGCAGCGCCGGCCACCGCGCGGGCCTCACCCCGGTGCGCACCTGCATCGAGGAGTGCAGCCGCCTCGGCGTCGAGGTGCTGACGCTGTTCGCATTCTCGAGCGAGAACTGGAAGCGGCCGGTCACCGAGGTCGGCCTGCTGATGCAGCTGTTCCTCGAGGCGCTGGAGCGCGAGATCGACGAGCTGGCCGAGCGCGGCGTCCGCATGCGCTTCATCGGCGCGCGCGAGCTCCTCGGCGCGCCGCTCGCCGAGCGCATGGACGCCGCCGAGGCGCGCACGCGCGGCAACCCGGGGCTGACGCTCGCGGTCGCGGTGGCCTACGGCGGGCGCTGGGACATCGTCGCGGCGACGCGCCGCCTGGCCGAGGCGGTGCAGGCCGGGACGCTGGCGCCGGCCGACATCGACGAGGGCCGCTTCGCCGCGGAACTCGCGCTCGGCGACCTGCCCGAGCCCGACCTCTTCATCCGCACGGGCGGTGACCACCGCATCAGCAACTTCCTGCTGTGGAGCCTCGCCTACACCGAGCTCTACTTCAGCGACGCGTTGTGGCCGGAGTTCGATGCCGCCGAGTTCGCGCGGGCGCTGGAGGCCTTCGGCGCGCGCGAGCGACGCTTCGGCCAGACGTCCGACCAGGTCGGGGCGGGCGCGTGCTGAGGACACGGGTGCTGACCGCGCTCGTGCTGCTCGCGCTGCTGCTCGCCGTGCTGTTCGCGCTGCCGGCGCGCCTCGGCGCCGCGTTCCTGACGGCCGTGCTCGCGCTCGGCGCCTGGGAGTGGGCCGCGTTCGCGGGCCTGACGGGCGCTGCCGCGCGGCTCGGCTACGTCGTCGCGGTCGGCGCGCTCGGGGCGCTCGCCTGGGCGGCGACCGGCTCGCGCGCCGCATGGCTCGGCGCCATGCAGCTCGCGGCGCTGTGGTGGGCGGTCGCCTTCGCCTGGCTGGCATGGCGTCCGCACGCGGTGACCCGGCTGGCGGCGGCGCTCGCCGGCGCTGCGGTGCTGGTGCCGGCGTGGCTCGGGCTCACGCGCCTGATCCTGCACGGCACGCCGCCGCACGGCGCCTGGCTGCTGCTCTACATGCTGCTGATCGTCTGGGCGGCGGACATCGGCGCCTACTTCGCGGGCCGGCGCTACGGGCGCCTGCGCCTCGCACCGGCGGTCAGCCCCAACAAGTCGTGGGAGGGCGTGCTCGGCGGGGCCCTGCTCACGGCGCTCGTGCTGCTGGCCGGGGCGCGCGCGTTCCAGGCGCCGCTGGTGCCGTTCCTCGGCGCCGGCGGCGCGGTGTTCGCCGCCTCGATCGTCGGCGACCTGGCGGAGAGCATGTTCAAGCGCTTCGCGCAGCTCAAGGATTCGGGCTCGCTGCTGCCGGGCCACGGCGGGGTGCTCGACCGCATCGACAGCATCACCGCAGCGGTGCCGTTCTACGTGCTCGGCCTCGAGTGGCAGGGGCTGCTCGGGTGAGGGCGCCGTGAGGGGCATCGCCATCCTCGGCTCCACCGGCAGCATCGGGCGCAGCACGCTCGACGTGGTCGCGCGCCACCCGGAGCGATTCCGGGTCGTGGCGCTCGCCGCGCGCGGCCGGCGCGAGGCGCTGCTCGAGCAGTGCCGGCGCTTCAGGCCCGAGCTCGCGGTGCTGGCCGAGCCCGAGGGCGCGGGCGAGCTGGCCGCGGCGCTGCGCGCCGCCGGACTGGCGACCCAGGTGGCCACCGGCGAGGACGGGCTGGTCGCGGCCGCGACCCACCCCGGGGCCGATGCGGTGATGGCCGCGATCGTCGGCGCCGCCGGGCTCGCCTCGACGCTGGCCGCGGCCCGGGCCGGGCGGCGGGTGCTGCTCGCGAACAAGGAGGCGCTCGTGATGTCCGGGCGGCTGCTGCTCGAGGCGGTGGCGGCCGGCGGCGGCGGCCTGATCCCCATCGACAGCGAGCACAACGCCATCTTCCAGTGCCTGCCGGCGGGCCCGGCCGGGGCGCGGGCGCCGGGCGTGCGCCGCGTGTGGCTCACGGCCTCGGGCGGGCCGTTCCTGCGCGTGCCGGCCGAGCGGCTCGCGGCGGTGACGCCGGACGAGGCCTGCGCCCACCCGCGCTGGTCGATGGGCCGCAAGATCTCGGTCGACTCGGCGACGCTCATGAACAAGGGGCTCGAGCTGATCGAGGCGCAGCTGCTGTTCGGCCTCGCCGACGGCGGCGTCGAGGTCGTGGTGCACCCCGAGAGCATCGTCCACTCGCTGGTCGAGTACGTCGACGGCTCGACGCTCGCCCAGCTCGGCAATCCCGACATGCGCACCCCGATCGCGTTCGCGCTCGCGTGGCCGGAGCGCATCGAGTCCGGTGTAGAATCCCTGGATCTGCTGCGGCTCGGGTCGCTCAGGTTCGAGGCGCCCGACCGCCGCAAATTTCCGTGCCTCGGCCTCGCCGAGGCGGCGGCACGCAGCGGGGGCACGGCGCCCGCGGTCCTGAATGCCGCCAACGAGGTCGCAGTCGCGGCCTTCCTGGAGGGACGGTTGAACTTTACGGCCATCGCCGCGGTCATTGAACGCGTGCTCGGGCGCCTGCCGGGAGGACCGGCGGCCTCGCTCGGCGACGTGCTGGCGGCGGACGCCGATGCCCGCCGCGCGGCGGTCGATCTCATCGGTGCGGGCGGGGGTGGCCGGGGATGATCGACTGGCTGGAGCGGGGGGCGGCCTTCGTGGTCGCGATCAGCGTGCTGATCGCGGTGCACGAGTTCGGGCACTTCTGGGTCGCCCGTCGGCTCGGCTTCAAGGTCCTCAAGTTCTCGATCGGCTTTGGCCGCGCCCTCGTCAGCCGCACCGGCCGCGACGGCGTGGAGTACGCGCTCAGCGTGATCCCGCTCGGCGGCTACGTGAAGCTCGTCGACGAGCGCGAGGCCGAGGTCGCCGACGCCGACCGGCCGCGCGCCTTCAACCGCCGGCCGGTGTGGCAGCGCATCCTGGTGCTGCTCGCCGGCGCCGGCGCCAACTTCCTGTTCGCGATCGTGGCGCTGTGGGTGCTGTACCTCGTCGGCGTGCCGGGCTTGAAGCCGGTGGTCGGCGACGTGCGCGCCGCCTCGATCGCGGCGGGCGGCGGGCTCAAGCGCGGCGACGAGCTGGTTGCGGTCGGCGACCACGAGGTCGCCACGCGCGGCGACGCCGTGCTCGAGATGCTCTCGCAGATCGTCGACGGCGGGCGCCTCGAGCTCAAGCTGCGCCGTGCCGGCGGCACCGCCTACGCGACGCTCGAGGTGCCGCCCGCTCAGCGGCGGGCGCTGACCGAGCCGGGTGCCTGGAACGAGGGGCTCGGCTTCGACTGGGCGCCGCCGCACCTGCCGGCGGTGGTGGCGCGGGTCGTGCCGGACGGGGCGGCGGCCGCGGCGGGCCTGGCCGCCGGCGACGAGATCGTCGGCCTCGACGGGCGGCCGGTGGCGGACTTCCTGGATTTTCGCAGCGAGATCAGCGCGCGGCCGGGCGCGCACGTCGTGCTCGACGTGCGCCGCGGTGCCGCGCGGCTGTCGCTGCCGCTGACCGTCGCCGGCAAGCGCGATCCGGCCGGCCGGCTGGTGGGGCAGATCGGGGTCGAGGCGAAGGGCCCGGCGGTCTACCCGCCGGAGCTGCGCGTCCTGCAGCGCTACGGCCCGCTTGGCGCCGTGCGCCCGGCGCTGGCCGAGGCCTGGTCGAACGCCGCGGTCACGGTGAAGTTCCTGTGGCGCATGGTCATGGGCGACGTCTCGCTGCGCAACGTGTCG
>JAFEDP010000182.1 GCA_018241545.1 Pseudomonadota bacterium | reverse complement strand
CCGGCGTGCCCTACGACCTGATCGCCGACCTCGAGGAGGTCAACGCCGAGTTCGACACCTGCGACGTGGCGCTGATCATCGGCGCCAACGACGTCGTCAACCCGGTGGCGCGCAACGACAAGTCGAGCCCGATCTACGGCATGCCGATCCTGAACGCCGACAAGGCCAAGAACGTGGTCGTCATCAAGCGCGGCCAGGGCCAGGGCTTCTCGGGCATCGAGAACGCGCTGTTCTACCTCGACAACACGCGCATGCTGTACGGCGACGCGCAGGGCGCGGTCAACCAGCTGATCCAGGCGGTCAAGGCCATCGGCTGAGCGGGCGCGCGTGCCGCGGCTCGCGCGCTCGCTGTACGCCTGGGTGGTGCTCGCGGTGGTCGCGGGCGCGCTGCTCGGCAGCCTCGCGCCCGCCACCGGCGTCGCGCTCAAGCCGCTCGGCGACGGCTTCATCCGCCTGATCCGGATGCTGGTCGGGCCGATCGTGTTCACCACGATCGTGCTCGGCATCGCGCACATGCGCGACCTGCCGCGGGTCGGCCGGGTCGGCATCAAGGCACTCGCCTACTTCGAGGTGCTGTCCACCGTCGCGCTCGCGATCGGCATGGCGGTCGCGGCGCTGCTGCGCCCGGGCGCGGGCTTCCACGTCGACCCGGCGACGCTCGACGCGGCGGCGGTCGCCAAGTACGCGAGCTCGGCGCACGAGCAGTCGGTCGCCGAGTTCCTACTCAACGTGATCCCGACGACGCTGCCCGGGGCGCTGACCTCGGGCGAGCTGCTGCAGGTGCTCTTGGTGGCGCTCCTGACCGGCGTCGGCGCGGCGGTGGTCGGGGAGCGGGCGCAGTTCTTCGTGGCGCTGGTGGACTCCGCCTCGCAGGTGCTGTTCAGGATCGTCGGCTTCGTGATGTGGCTCGCGCCGCTCGGCGCCTTCGGCGCGATGGCCTACACGCTCGGCAAGTTCGGCTGGCACTCGCTCGCCCCGCTCGCGCGCTTCATGGGCGTGTTCTACCTGACCTGCGCGCTGTTCGTGTTCGGCGTGCTCGGGCTCGTGGCGCGGCTCGCGGGCTTCTCGCTGCCGCGCCTGATCCGCTACCTCAGGACCGAGATCGCGACCGTGATCGGCACCTCCTCGTCCGAGAGCGTGCTCGCGCCGCTGATCGACAAGCTCGAGCAGCTCGGCTGCCGCCGCGCGACCGTGGGCCTCGTGGTGCCGACCGGCTACTCGTTCAACCTGGACGGCACCTGCATCTACCTGTCGCTGGCGGCGTTGTTCCTCGCCCAGGCGCTCGACGTCGACCTCACGCTCGGCCAGCAGCTGACGCTGCTCGGGGTCGCGATGCTGAGCTCGAAGGGCGCGGCCACGGTCACGGGCGGCGGGTTCATCACGCTCGCGGCCACGCTCGCGGTGGTGCCGAGCGTGCCGGTCGCGGCGCTGGCGCTGATCCTCGGCATCGACCGCTTCATGAGCGAGGCGCGCTCGGTCACGAACCTGATCGGCAACGCGGTCGCGACGCTGGTGGTGTCGCGCTGGGAGCGCGAGCTCGACCGCGGCGTGCTCGCGGCCCGGCTCGCCGGCACCGCGCCCGCCGCCGCGCCCTGATCAGGGCTTGCGCTTGTCGGCGCGCTCGTGCTCGGGCTTCTCGACCCGGTCGCGCACCGGCACCGGCACGTTGCAGACGTCGACGCGCCCGGCCGGCACCTTGTACCAGGCGTCCTTGCGGTTGCGCCGCAGCTCCACCAGCTTCTGGAAGATCGCCGCGTCGGTGCGCATGACCTCGAGCGGCCGCCGCTCCGCGGCCGGCAGCTCCGCCGCGACGCGCACGCTCTGGATCGGCACGCGCTGCTCGGGCTGCTCGTAGAAGCCGAGCTCGCCGGTGCCGCGCGGCAGCGACGACAGCAGCTCGATCCCCATCACCACCCGCCCGACGACCGCCACGTTGCGGTCGAGCTGGCGCGGCGAGTGGCCGATCACGACGTAGAGCTCGGTGCCGATCGCGGTGGCCGGGTCGTTGTCGCGGCCGACGCCGACGACGCCGTAGCAGTGCACCGGCCACGCGTCGCCCTCGGCGCCGCTGCGCGCGACCGCGAAGCCGTCGACGAAGCCGACCTCGGGCGCGAAGGTGTCGGGGTCCCTGAGGCGGGTGAACGCCAGGCCCTGGGCGCTGCGGGTGAACTCCGCCGGCAGGCGCTTCTCGCCGACGTCGGGCTTGGAGTTGAGCGGATCGGCGAACTGCGCCACGAAGTTGTCCTGCAGGCGCACGAAGGCGAGGCCGTCGTACCAGTGGGCGCGCGCCAGCTTCTCGATGTTGGCGACGTGGCGCGGCGCGAACAGCGGCTCGAGCTCGATGATCACGCGCCCGGCGGCGAGGTCGAGGTAGAGCGTGTGCTCGGGGTCGAGCGGCCGCCAGTCGGAGGGCTGCGACGTGGCGAGCAGCTCGCGCACGGTGGCGGGCTGCGCGAAGCGCTTGGGCGGGGTCTGCGCGACGGCCGTGGCGGCGGCGGCGAGCAGCACGGCGAGCGCGAGCGGGCGGATGAGCGGCATGGTGCGGGACCCTAGGCGAGCGTGTGGAACACCTTCTGCACGTCGTCGTCCTGCTCGAGCAGGTCGATGAGCTCGAGGACGTCCTTGGCCTGGTCCTCGGGCAGCTCCGTCGGGGTCGCGCACACGAACTCGCGCTCCGCCGACAGCGGCGCGAGGCCACGGTCCTCGAGCGCCTTCTGCAGCGTGCCGAAGTCCTTGAACGCGCAGCGGATCACGAGCTGCGGCTCGCCCTTCTCGCCGGTGCTCTCGCCCATCTCCTCGAGGCCGTGGTCGATCAGGTAGAGCTCGAGGTCGTCCTGGTCGATGCCCTCCGGGCTCAGGCGGAACACGCCCATCTCCTTGAACTGGAACGCGACGCTGCCGCTGGTGGCGAGGTTGCCGCCGTGCTTGGCGAACAGGTGCCGGACGCTCGCCACGGTGCGGGTCGGGTTGTCGGTGGCGGCCTCGACCAGGATCGCGACCCCGTGCGGGCCGTAGCCCTCGTAGATCACGACGGTGAAGCTGGCGGCGTCCTTGCCGCTGGCGCGCTTGATGGCCGCCTCGACCTTGTCCTTCGGCATGTTGATGGCGCGCGCGTTCTGCACGCAGCGCCGGAGCGCCGGGTTGGAGTTCGGGTCGGAGCCCCCGGACTTGACGGCGATGTTGATGTCCTTGGCGATGCGGTGGAACTGCTTCGCCATGCGGTTCCAGCGCGCGAACATCGCGTGCTTGCGGACTTCGAAGATGCGGCCCATGGTCTCGGGTGCTGCGGCGGCACGCCCGGACGGCGGGCGCTAAGCCCCCTATTTTACGGCCTCCGGGGGGCCGCCGTCGCGCCGGTCGCGCGCGGCGCCTTCAGCCGGGCGGCGGCCCGGCCGGCACCCGCCCCTGCCCGTCCAGCGGCAGCTCCTCCGGGGTGCGCCCGACGAGGTGGCGCACCCGGGGCGGCTCCGGCCCGCGATGCAGCCGCAGCACCGCCTCCCGCACGCTCTGGTCGGCGACCGTGGCGCGGTGGCGCTGGCGCAGGTGGTCGAGCCAGGTCACGGCCTGGTAGCGCTCGATGAAGCGCTGCGGGTCGTCGACGTCCTGCATCAGCGACCAGCGCCGCGCGCCGTCGCGGCGCCGGGTGCGCCCGAGCGCGTAGGCCGCGCGCACGAACTCCGCGACGTCCGCCGGCGCCACCCGGTACTCGATCGACACCACGATCGGCCCGGCGTCGGCCTCGACCCGGGTCAGCGCCTGCCGGTCCGGCAGCTCGCGCAGCGGGCCGAGGTCGGACTCGACGATCGCGTGCAGCGGCAGGCGCCGCGACAGCGGCACCGACAGGGCGAGGCCCCCGGCGGCGGCGAGCAGGCAGCTGCGCAGCGACACGCCCTCGGCCGCCACGCCCCACAGCCAGCTGCCCGCCGCCATGCCGCCGAAGGCCGCGGTCTGGTAGAGCGCGAGCGTGCGCCCGACCACCCAGCGCGGCGAGGAGGTCTGGGTGACGACGTTGAAGGTCGAGTAGGCGAGCACCCAGCCGGCGCCCGCGATCAGCATCACGGCGAGCGACAGCGCGAGCCAGTGCGAGAGCGCGACGCCGAGCGTCGCGAGCCCGAACGCGGCCGAGGCGCCGGTGACGATCGCGTCCGCCGAGTAGTGCCGGCGCAGGTGGGTGCTCGCGAGCGCCGCCAGCACCGCGCCGCTGCCGAACGCGCCCAGCAGGAAGCCGTAGGTCAGCGCGCTGCCGGCCAGGAGGTCGCGCGCCACGAGCGGCAGCGTCGCCCACAGCGCGCTCGACAGGAACGCGAACACGGCGCTGCGCAGCAGCACGCTGCGGATCGAGGGCGACAGGCGCGCGTAGCGGATCCCGGCGCCGATCGCGGCGCCCAGGCCCTCCGGCGGCAGCACCGCCGGCACCTGCGGCCGGCGCCAGCGCACGAGCACCACGATGAGCCCGAGGTAGGAGGCGGCGTTGCACAGGAACGCGACCGCGGCGCCGCCGAGGCTGACGATCGCCCCGCCGATCGCCGGGCCCACGGTGCGCGCGATGTTGTAGCCGAGGCTGTTGAGCGCCACCGCCGCCGGCACCTGCTCCGCCGGCACCTGCTCGCCGACCGAGGACTGCCAGGCCGGCCCGTTGACGGCGCTGCCGCAGCCGAGCAGGAACGTGAACCCGAGCAGCGACCACGGCGAGAGCGCGCCGCGGAACCCGAGCACGGTGAGCAGCGCGGCCACCGCCAGCATGCCGAGCTGCGCGATCAGCATCAGCGCGCGCCGGTCCCAGGTGTCGGCGATCGCGCCCGCCGGCACCGACAGCACCATGATCGGCAGCGCGGTCGCCGCCTGCACGAACGCCACCAGGTCCGAGGAGTGCGCCAGCTGGGTCATCAGCCAGGCGGCGCCGACCGTCTGGAACATCGTGCCGAAGTTCGAGGCCAGGTTCGCGCACCACAGCTCAAGGAACAGCCGCGTGCGGAACGGCACCAGCACCCCGTGCATCCACGGGGTCGAGCGGGCGGGGGCGGCGGCGGTCATGGCGGGATTGTCGCCGCTTGCGGCGGCGACGGCGAGCGCCGGTGCGCCGCCCTCAGGCGGCGCGCCACAGCGCGGCGGCGAGCAGCCCCCACAGGGCGAACGCGCACAGCGTGCTCGCGGCGTAGGCGAGGAAGCGGTGCACGACGCGGTTGTAAGTCAGGTGGATCGCGCTGTGCAGCACCCGCAGCGCCACGAAGGCCCAGGCGAGCGCGACCGCGGCCGGCCCGGCGGCGTCCGCGAGCACGAGCAGCGGCAGCACCGCGAGGAACAGCACAGGCACCTCGAAGAGGTTCCTGAAGTTGTCGGCGGCGGCGACGTCCTCGAGCACGCCGGCCGCGAGCCGGCTGGTGGCGAGCCGCTGCGGGTCGAGGCGGCGGCGCGCGATCTCGGGCAGGCGCGCGGCGTAGAGCGCGACCCAGACGACCAGCGTCAGCAGCACCTGGGCGAGCGCCGGCCACAGCAGCAGCCGCGCCGCCGGCGTCACGGCCCCTCCCCGCCCTCGGGCCCGTAGAACGCGACCCAGGCCGAGAAGTCGTCGCTGAAGCGCTCGAAGCGGTGCTGGGCGTGCGCCGGCACGAAGATCAGGTCGCCCGGGCCGAACGGCCGCCGCTCGCCCTCGAGCACGAACTCGCCGTGGCCGCTCGCGACGACGTACAGCTCGTCGCGGCTGTGGGGCTGCTGGCGGTCGGTGCCGCGCGGCGCGTACAGCTCGACGACCAGGCTCCCGTGGCGCAGCAGCTCGACGAACTCGGGGGCGGCGCTGGCGAGCCGCTGCCGCGCCGCCGCGAGCGGCACGACGCCCGCGGGCCAGCCGGCCACGCTCAGCCCGCCTTCCGCAGCTCCTCGCGCAGCACGCGCCGCAGCGTCCGCTCGAGCGGCTCGCCGGCGCGGTGCACGTGGTCGCGCAGCACGGCGTTGACGAGCGCCGCGAGGTCGCTGCCGGAGCGCAGCGCGAGCCCTTCGAACCAGGCGTGGACGTCGGTGTCGAGGTGGACCGCGCAGGGGTGCGCGGCGAGGCTCGTGATCGTCGTCGTACGCTGACCGGAGGAGAGTTCCACGTCCGTACCCATGGGCGACCCCAGCTGACGACCGACCGCGGCGCA
>JAFEDP010000181.1 GCA_018241545.1 Pseudomonadota bacterium | reverse complement strand
GCGCCTGGCTGTGGGCCACCGCGCTGGTCCTCGAACTGAAGAAGGCGGAGTAGCCCATGGCTGCCCTCAAGACCAGGAGCCTCGGCGCCGCTGCGCTCGTGCTGGTGGCGGTGCTGTTCGTCGGCCTGACGGTCGTCGCGAACCACGCGCTCAAGGGCGTGCGCCTCGACCTGACGCAGAACAAGCTGTACACGCTCGCGCCGGGCACCGAGCACCTGGTGGCGACGCTCAAGGAGCCGGTCAACCTCTACTTCTATTTCTCGGACCAGGCCTCGGTCGCCGAGCCGCAGCTGCGCGCCTACGCCGGGCGCGTGCGCGAGCTGCTCGAGGAGATCGCGGCGCGCTCCGGCGGCAAGATCCGGCTGCACCAGATCGACCCGCAGCCGTTCTCCGACGACGAGGACCGCGCCACCGAGCTCGGCCTGCGCTCGCTGCCGCTCGGCGCCGGCGGCGACCCGCTGTGGTTCGGGCTCGCCGGCACGAACTCCACCGACGGCCACTCGGTCATCGAGTTCTTCGACCCCGGCAAGGAGGAGTTCCTCGAGTACGACGTGGCGCGCCTCATCCACGAGCTCGACGCGCCGGCGCGCAAGGTCGTGGGACTCATCAGCACGCTGCCGATCACCGGCGGCTTCGATCCGTCGAGCGGCGGCGTGCGGCCGCCGTGGATCATTGCGGCGCAGATGCGCGAGCTCTACGACCTCAAGCCGGTCGCGCCGGAAGCGACCGCGCTGCCGGCCGGCCTCGACGCGCTCGTGATCGTGCACCCGAAGGGCCTGTCGCCGGCGCTCAGCTACGCGATCGACCAGTACGTCATGGGCGGCGGCCACGTGCTGCTCGCGGTCGACCCGGACTCCCAGCTCGAGCCCGCGCCCGGCCCCGGCGCCGCCTACGCCGGCAGCGACAAGAGCTCGACCCTCGAGCCGCTGCTCGCGGCGTGGGGCGTCGGCTACAACCCGCACGAGGCGGTCGCGGATCCCGAGCATGCGATCCTGGTCAACAATCCCGCGGGTGGCCAGCCGGTGCGCCACCTCGGATTCGCCGGACTCGGCGCCGACAGCTTCGCCAAGAGCGACGTCATCACCAACTCGCTCGGCACGATCAACCTCGCCACGCCGGGCCACCTCGACGCGCGCAAGGTCGACGGCGTCACCTTCGAGCCGCTGATCACCACCGGCGCCGCGTCCGGCCTGCTGCCGGTCGACCGGCTGGCGCTCGCGGCGACTCCCGACAGCCTGCGCCAGGCGTTCAAGCCGAGCGGCCAGCGCTACGTGGTCGCGGCGCGGCTCTCGGGGCTGCTGCCGAGCGCCTACCCCGCCGGCCCGCCCGCGGGCGTCAGCGCCCCGCAGCCGCACCTCGCGAAGGCGGCGAAGCCCGCCAACGTGGTGGTCGTCGCCGATACCGACTTCCTCGCCGACATGCTCTGGGTCCGCACCAGCAACGCCTACGGGCAGCGCTTCGCCGAGCAGTGGGCCAACAACGGTGACTTCGTGCTCAACGCGCTCGACAACCTCACCGGCAGCGCCGACCTGATCGGCATCCGCGGCCGGCCCACGTTCCAGCGGCCGTTCACGCGCGTCGACCGCCTGCGCGCGCAGGCCGACGAGCGGCTGCGGGCGCAGGAGACTGCGCTCGAGCAGCGGCTCGCCGAGACCGAGCGCAAGCTCGGCGAGCTGCAGAAGGGCCGCGAGGACCGTCAGTCGCTGTCGCTGACGCCGGAGCAGCAGCGCGAGGTCGAGGGCTTCCAGCAGGAGAAGCTGCGCGTGCGCAAGGAGCTGCGCGGGGTGCGTCGCAGCCTCGACGAGCAGATCGAGCAGCTCGGCACGCGGCTCATGGCGATCAACGTGCTGGCAATGCCTGCGGCGGTGCTGGCCGCGGCGCTCGCCGCGTGGGTGCTCGCGCGGCGGCGGCGGCGCGCGCGCCGCGAGGCCGAGGCGTGAGCCCCCGGCGCCTCGCGCTGCTGCTCGCGCTCGCGCTCGCGGTGACCGGCGGCGCGTTCTGGCTGAGCTCGCAGCGCACGCTGCCGCGCGACCCCGATTACGGCACGCCGGTGCTCGCAGGACTCGCCGGCCGGCTCGACGCCGTCGACGAGGTGCGCGTGGTCGGCGCCGGCGCGCAGGTGCTCGTGACGCTGAAGCGCATTGACGGCCGCTGGCAGGTGGTCGAGTCGGGCTACCCCGCCGATGTGGCGCGCGTGCGCCGGCTGCTGATCGCGCTCGGCGACCTGCACGTGGTCGAGGCCAAGACCGACGTCGCGGAGCGCTACGCTGCACTCGGCGTCGAGGACGTCGAAGGTGCGAAGGCGCAATCGGTGCGCATCGAGCTGCGCGGCCTGCCCGAACCGGTGGCCCTGCTGGTCGGCCACGCCAGCGCCGGCCAGGGAGCCTACGTGCGCGTGCCGGGACAGCGCCAGGCGCTCGAGGCCCGCCCGGGCATCGACGTCGCCCGCACCCCACGCGACTGGCTGCAGCGCACGATCGTCGACGTGGCACCCGAGCGCGTGCAGGCGGTCGAAGTCGCGCGCAGCGACGGGCCTGCCTGGCGCGCGCTCAAGAAGGCGCGCGACAGCGCGCACTTCGACGTCCCGGACCTGCCAAAGGGCCGCGAACTCGTCAGTCTCGGCGCCGCCGACCCCGCCGGCGGCGCGCTCGGCAACCTGGAGTTCGACGAGCTGCGCCGGGCGCCCGAGGCCGCGCCCGCGCACCCGGATCGCGCAGTCGTGCGCACCTTCGACGGGCTCGTCGTCATGCTGACCGGCCACGCGGACGGCGAGGCGCGCTGGCTCACGGTCGCCGCGGCGTTCGACGCCGACGCGGCGGCGCACTTCCCGCCGGCGGCGGGCCAGGCCGCGCCCGGCGCCGAGCAGGTCCGCGCCGAGGCGGACCGGATCACGGCGCTGACGCATGGCTGGGAGTACCGGGTCCCGCCGTACCGCTTCGACGCGATCTTCCGCAAGCGCGACGAACTCCTGAGGCACTGAGGGTGCCGGCCGCCCTCGCCGGTAACGCCCGACGGCTGGCCGCGGCCGGCTACGACGGGCTGCTGCTGGCCGCGGTGCTGTTCCTCGTGACGGCCCTGCTGCTGCCGGCCACGGGCGGTGAGTCCATCACGCCCGAGCACGTCGGTGGCTGGGCGCACGCCTACCGGCTGCTGCTCGCGCTTGTGGTGCTGCTCTACTTCGGCGTGTCCTGGACGCGGCGCGGCCAGACGCTCGGGATGAAGGCGTGGCGTCTGCGGCTCGAGACCGCCTCCGGGGCGCTGCCCCGCTGGCGCGACGTCTGCCTGCGCCTCGCCTGCAGCGCGCCGCTCTACCTCGCGCTGCTCGGCGCCGCGCTGCTGCACATGGCGCGCCTCACGGGCTGGGGCGGCCTCGCGCTCGGCGCGCTGCCGCTCGCGGCGAGCTTCGCGACCCACGCGCTCGGCGGCCGCGGCACGCTCCACGACCGGCTGTCGGCCACGCGCGTGGTGGTCGACCCGCCGCCGGCGCGCGCCACCTGAATCAGCGCACGCGCGCGATCGCTGCGCCCGTCAGCAGCGCGAGCAGCGCCGCCGGCGCCCACGCGACCAGCTGCGGGTCGAGGCCGTAGACGTCGCCGCTGTTCTCGAGCGTGCGGTTCACGAGGAAGTAGACGACGCCGACGATGATTCCGATCACCGTGCGCGAGCCGGCTCCGGCGGAGCGCAGCGGACCGAGCACGAACGGCACGGCCAGCATGCACAGCAGCACCGTCGACAGGCTGCGGGCGATGCGCGACCACAGCGCCACCTCCCAGCTGCGCGACTCGAGGCCGTTGGCGCGCAGGTGCTGCACGTAGCGCCACAGGCCGCGGATCGGCAGCGACACGGGGTCGACGACCGCGGCGCCCAGGAACTCCGGGCTGAGCCCGCCGGTGACGGCGAGCGTCGGCAGGCGCCGGCCGACGACGCCGTCGCCGTCGAGGCGCGACTCGGCATAGTTCGTCAGCCGCCAGCCGGTGCCGGCGACGACCTCGGCCCGGTCGGCGCGGGCCACCGCCGTCAGGCGCTGGCGGCCATCGGCGCCGGTCTGCACCGTGTAGACGTACACGCCGCCGTAGACGGTATCGGCCGACTGCTGCTGGATGCTGACGATGCGCTCGCCGTCCTTGACCCAGATGCCGGCGCGCCCCGCGAAGCTGAAGTTGCTGTACTTGCCGAAGGTCTTGATCTGCTCGGCATAGGCCTCGAGCGGCGGCGCAAGCACCTCGCCGAGCACCGCACCGATGGCGAGCAGCAGCACGCCGGCGCTGGCCGCCGCGAGCGCGATCCGCACCACCGACACGCCGGCGGCGCGCACGACGACGAGCTCGCTGCCGCGCGCGAGGTTGCCGAGGCCGACCAGCGCACCGATGAGCGCCGCCACCGGCAGCAGCTGGAACGCCTGCTGCGGCACCTTAAGTAGCGTGACGAACAGCGCGTCCAGCATCCCGTAGCTGCCGACGCCGACGTCGCTCTGCTGGTCGATGAACACGAACAGCGCCGCGAGCGTCACCAGCACCAGGGTCACGAGCAGCGTGTACCAGAGCACCTGCCGGGCGAGGTAGCGGTCGAGCAGCGTCATGGGCTCGCCCAGCGCGGCGGCGAGTGGCGCCACCACAGCACGCCGGCGACGCACAGCACGAGCGCATGGGTCCACCAGACGCCGACTTGTGGCGCGACCCAGCCCTTCTCGATCCACGTCTGGGCCGCCGACAGCAGGTTCGCGTAGACGAAGTACACGAGGATGACGAGGCCGATGCGGGCGTAGCGGCCCTGCCGCGGCCGCAGCTCGGACAGCGGCACCGCGAGCAGCGCGAGCACCAGCGCCATCAGCGGCAGCGACACGCGCCGCTGGAACTCGGCCTGCGCGGCGCGCTCGGGGTCCGCCATCAGCTCGAGCGTCGGGCGCGTCTCGACGCGCGCCGGCCCGCTCGTCGGCCCGCCGAGGCGCACCGGTATGCCGTGCTCGGCAAAGTGCACGCGCCGCACCGCCGGGTCGCCGGGCACCACCTCGTAGCGCTCGCCGTCCTGCAGCACCAGCACGTGCAGCGCCCCTCCCTCCTGCACCAGGTGGCGGGCCCGGTCGGCGAGCACGATCTCGACACGATCCGCGACGCGCCGCTGCAGGAACACGCGCCGCAGCGTCCCGTCCGAGTCCGCCGCCTCGGCGTAGAAGACGGCACTGCCACGCGCGAAGGTGTGGAACTTGCCGGGCTCCAGCATCCCGAATTCGGCGGCGCGGATCGCCTCGCGCTGAATCGCCTGGGCGCGCTCGAAGGAGCGCGGCGCAGCGGCGAGCGCCAGCCACGCGAGCAGCGCCGCGACCGCGACCGCGAGCACGCTGACCGGCCGCAGCAGCTGGGCCGGGCCCACGCCGCAGGCGCGCAGCGCCGCCATCTCGCTCTCGTGGTACAGGCGTCCGAGGGCCAGCACGATGCCGAGCAGCAGCCCAACCGGGATCACGTAGGTGCCGTTCTGGATCGACATCAGCCCGATCAGGCCGAGGATCACCTCGCGCGGGTAACCGCGCTCGGCGGCCTGGCCGAGGACCTGCGCCAGCTGGTTGCTCACCAGGATCGCGAGCAGGACGCCGGTGACCGCGAGCCACGACAGGCCAACCTCGCGGAGCACATAGCGATCGACCGTACCCAACCCGCCTCCTCGATCCCTCGCCGCCGCGGCCGGCGCCGCGCCGGGGCGGCCCTTGAAGTACACTCTGCACCGGGATCCGGGGCCCGGCCCGCTACCGCCGCGCCCCGTAAGGTAAACCGAAAGCAGCGCGCACAGAAGGGCGGGAACGCCCCGGCCGGTCCGGTCGCTACCGGCGCGCGACGGAGAGACACGAGAATGGAGTTCCAAGCTGAGACCCGCGGCCCGCGCCGCGCGCGCACGGATTGCGCCGTCATTGGCGTCCACGAAGGCGACGCCCTGCCCCCCTCCGCCACCGCGCTCGACCGCGCCCTCGGCGGCCGCCTCGCGCGGGTGCTCGCCGGCGGCGACTTCGCGGGGCGCGCCGGCGAATGCCTGCTGCTGCCCGACCTCGGCCGCGGACCGGCGGCGCGCGTGCTGCTGGTCGGGCTCGGTGCCCGCCGGTCGTGGAACCGCCGCGCCTACCGGCGCGCGCTCGCGACGGCCGGGCAGGCGCTGCTGCGCAG
>JAFEDP010000180.1 GCA_018241545.1 Pseudomonadota bacterium | reverse complement strand
CACCTTCCATGGGCTCGCGCACCGGCTGCTGCGCCTGCACTGGCGCGAGGCCGGGCTGCCGCAGGCGTTCCAGATCCTCGACTCCGACGACCAGCTGCGCCTCGTCAAGAAGGTGGTGCGGGCGCTCGAGCTCGATGAGACGCGCTGGGTGCCGAAGGACCTGCAGTACTTCATCAACGCCCAGAAGGACGAGGGTCGCCGGCCGCAGGCGCTCAGCGACGACGGCGACGGCACGCGGCGCGTGATGATCAAGGTGTACGCGGCCTACGAGGAGGCCTGCCGCCGCGCCGGGGTGGTCGACTTCGCCGAGCTCCTGCTGCGGTCCTTCGAGCTGTGGCGCGATCACCCGCAGCTGCTGGCGCACTACCAGCGGCGCTTCCGGCACGTGCTGGTCGACGAGTTCCAGGACACCAACGCGATCCAGTACCAGTGGCTCAGGCTGCTGTCCGGCCCGGAGAGCCTGCCGTTCGTGGTCGGCGACGACGACCAGTCGATCTACGGCTGGCGCGGCGCGCGGGTCGAGAACATCCAGCGCTTCCAGCGCGACTTCCCCGGCACGACCGTCTACCGGCTCGAGCAGAACTACCGCTCGACCGCCACGATCCTGAACGCGGCCAACGCGCTCATCGCCCACAACACCGGGCGCATGGGCAAGACGCTCTGGACCGACGGCGAGCGCGGCGAGCCGATCCGCGTGTACGCCGCGTTCAACGAGCGCGACGAGGCGGACTTCATCGTCGACCGGATCCGCGACTGGGCGCGGCAGGGCGGCCGGCGCCAGGACTGCGGCGTGCTGTACCGCTCCAACGCGCAGTCGCGCGTGCTGGAGGAGGCGCTGCTCGCGGCGCGCATCCCGTACCGGGTGTACGGCGGGCTGCGGTTCTTCGAGCGCGCCGAGATCAAGGACGCGCTCGCCTACCTGCGGCTGATCTCCAACCGCCGCGACGACGCCTCCTTCGAGCGCGTCGTCAACCTGCCGACGCGCGGCATCGGCGCCAAGAGCCTCGAGACCCTGCGCCAGACGGCGCGCGACCAGGCGCTGTCGCTGTGGGAGGCGGCCGCGACGACGATCGCGGCCGGCACGCTCGGCCCGAAGAGCGGCGCCGCGCTGCACGCGTTCCTGGCGCTGATCGAGCGCCTCGCGCGCGAGACCGCGGGCCTGCTGCTGCACGACCAGGTCGACCGGGTCATCGCCGGCGCGGGGCTGCTCGAGCACTTCCGCAAGGAGAAGGGCGAGCGCGGCGAGGCGCGCGTCGAGAACCTCGAGGAACTGGTGTCGGCGGCGCGCGGCTTCGCGACCGAGGACACGGGCGAGCTCGCGCCGCTCGACAGCTTCCTCGCGCACGCGGCGCTCGAGAGCGGCGAGGGCCAGGCCAGCGAGTGGGAGGACAGCGTGCAGCTCATGACGCTGCACTCGGCCAAGGGGCTCGAGTTCCCGGTCGTGTTCCTGTGCGGCCTCGAGGACGGGCTGTTCCCGCACCAGCGCTCGGTCACCGACATCGGCGGGCTCGAGGAGGAGCGCCGGCTGGCCTACGTCGGCGTCACGCGGGCGATGCGCCGGCTCTACCTGACCTACGCCGAGCAGCGGCGCCTGCACGGCGTGGACCAGTTCGGCACGCCGTCGCGCTTCATCGCCGAGGTGCCGCCCGAGCTCATCGAGGAGGTGCGGCCGCGGGTGCAGGTGTCGCGGCCGGTGTACACGCCGCGCGCCAAGCCGGTCGCGGCCTACGAGGAGCCGGCGGCGCCGGGCGGCATGCGCCTCGGGCAGCGGGTCCGGCACGGGCGCTTCGGCGAGGGCGTGATCCTGCGGCTCGACGGCCACGGCCAGGGCGCCCAGGTCGAGGTCAACTTCGAGCGCCTCGGGCGCAAGGTCCTGATGCTGGCCTACGCCAACCTGGAGACCCTCTAGGGCCGCGGCGCGGCCGCGACCGCCGGACCGGCCGTCCTGATAAGATCGCGGCGCACCGGATACCGCGCGTGGCCACGTGAAAATCATCATCCTCGGCGCCGGCCAGGTGGGCCGGACGGCCGCCTACCACCTCTCGCGCGAGGAGGCCAACGAGGTCACGGTCGTCGACTCCAACGAGGCGGTGCTGCGCGACCTGCAGGACCGGCTCGACGTGCGCACCCTGAGCGGCAACGCCGCGAGCCCGGCGGTGCTGGAGGCCGCCGGCTGCGCCGACGCCAACCTGCTGGTGGCGCTGACGAGCAGCGACGAGGTCAACATGGTCGCCTGCCATGTGGCCTGGACGCTGTTCAAGACGCCGACCAAGATCGCGCGCATCCGCGCCGCCGCCTACGGCTCGCGTCCGGAGCTGTTTTCCGACAGCGCCGGCTTCGCGGTCGACGTGTGGCTGAGCCCCGAGCAGCTCGTGACCGAGTACGTCGAGCAGCTGATCCGCCACCCGGGGGCGCTGCAGGTGGTCGACTTCGCCGACGGCCGCGTGCGCCTCGTCGGCGTGCGCGCCGTCGAGGGCGGCCTGCTGGTCGGCCAGCCGCTCTCCAACCTGCCGCGCCACATCCCGGGCATCGACGCGCGCGTGGCCGCGATCTACCGCAAGGGTCGCAGCATCAAGCCCGAGGGCGGCACGGTCGTCGAGCCGAACGACGAGGTGTTCTTCCTGGCCGCGCGCGAGGACATCCGCACGGTGATGAGCGAGCTCAGGAAGCTCGAGGGGCCGATCCGGCGGCTCGTGATCGCGGGCGGCGGCAACATCGGCATCCGCCTCGCGCAGGCGCTCGAGAGCCAGAACCAGGTCAAGCTGATCGAGCGCGACCCGCGCCGCGCGCGCTACGCCTCGGAGGTGCTGCGCAACACGATCGTGCTCGAGGGCGACGCGGCCGACGAGGAGCTGCTGCTCGAGGAGAACGTCGACGGCGCCGACGCCTTCGTCGCCGTCACCAACGCCGAGGAGGCCAACATCCTCTCGGCGATGCTCGCCAAGCGCCTCGGCTGCGGCAAGGTGATGGCGCTGATCAACAAGCCCTCCTACGCCGAGCTCATGGAGAGCGACCGGATCGACATCGCGATCTCGCCGCAGACGATCACGATCGGCTCGCTGCTCGCCTACGTGCGGCGCGGCGACGTGGCGCGCGTGCACTCGCTGCGCCGCGGCGCCGCCGAGGCGATCGAGGCCATCGCCCACGGCGACTCCGAGACCTCCAAGGTCGTCGGGCGCGCGGTCGAGGCGATCCGGCTGCCGGAGGGCACGACCATCGGCGCGATCGTGCGCGGCGACGAGGTGCTGATGGGGCACCACGACATCGTGATCGCCGAGGGCGACCACGTGATCCTGTTCCTGACCGACCGGCGCCACGTCGAGGCGGTCGAGAAGCTGTTCCAGGCCGGCGTCTCGTTCATCTGACGGCGGCGGCGCATGCACTTCGCGACCGTCCAGCGCATCCTCGGGCTCGTCATCACGATGTTCAGCCTGACGATGCTGCCGCCGGTGGTCGTGTCGCTGCTGTTCGGCGACGGCCAGTGGGCGCCGTTCGTCGAGTCGTTCGGGATCCTGCTGGCGGCGGGGCTCGCGCTGTGGCTGCCGGTGCACCGCATCGACCGCGACCTGCGGCTGCGCGACGGCTTCCTGGTGGTGGCGCTGTTCTGGATCCTGCTGGGGGTCGCCGGGGCGCTGCCGCTGATCCTCGGCGAGGCGCCGAGGCTCGGCTTCACGGACGCGGCGTTCGAGTCGGTGGCGGGCATCACGACGACGAGCGCCTCGGTGATCACCGGGCTCGACCACCTGCCGCGGTCGGTGCTGTGGTACCGGCAGCAGGAGCAGTGGCTCGGCGGCATCGGCGTGATCGTGCTCGCGGTGGCGCTGTTCCCGGTGCTCGGCGTCGGCGGCATGCAGCTGTACAAGGCGGACACGCCCGGGCCGGTGAAGGACGAGCGCCTGACGCCGCGCCTCGCGCAGACCGCGCGCGCGCTCGGCGGCGTGTACCTGCTGATGACCGCCGCCTGCTCGCTGGCCTATGCCATCGCCGGCATGGACGGGTTCGATGCGCTGGCGCACGCGCTGTCGACGGTGTCGACCGGCGGCTTCTCGACGCACGACGCCGGCCTCGGCTACTACCACTCCTACCTGATCGACATGGTCGCGGTGGTGTTCATGTTCTTCGGCGGCGTCAACTTCGCGCTGCACTTCGTCGCCTGGCGCACCAAGGACACGCTCGCGTACCTCGCCGAGCCGCAGTTCCGCGCCTACCTCGCCATCACCGTCGGCTTCGTCGCGCTGGTGAGCTGCTACCTGCTCGCGACCGGCGCCTACGACTCGCCGGCCGAGGCGTTCCGCGACGGCGCCTTCCAGGTCGTGTCGATGCAGTCGACGACCGGCTTCGTCTCGCACGGCTTCGCGGCCTGGCCCGGCATGCTGCCGCCGCTGCTGGTGCTGCTGACCTTCATCGGCGGCTGCGCCGGTTCGACCGCCGGCGGCATGAAGGTCATCCGCTGGCAGCTGGTGCTCAAGCAGGCGCAGCGCGAGCTGACGCGGCTCGTCCACCCGAGCGCGGCACTGCCGGTGAAGCTCGCCGACAAGCCGGTGCCGGGGCGCGTGCTGGCGGCGGTCACGGGCTTCTTCGCGATGTACCTGGTGCTGTTCGGCCTCATGATGCTCGCGATGATGAGCGTGGGGCTCGACCAGGTCACGGCGTGGTCGGCGATCGCGGCCTGCGTCAACAACGCCGGGCCCGCGCTCGGCGACGCCACCAGCACGTTCCAGCACCTGCCCGAGGCCGCCAAGTGGATCGCGATCGCGGCGATGCTGATCGGCCGGCTCGAGGTGTTCACGGTTGTGGTGCTGTTCACACCCACGTTCTGGCGGCACTGACCGGCGCGCGGACCGTGACCGCCGTCACGGCGCAATATGTCAACACGCTCTTAAGTTGGGCCGGCGTCGCGACTGCAGCGGCGCGAGGAGGGCACGCGGCATGCGGCGGATCTCAGCCGGTTTCACGATCGTCGAGCTCGTGGTGGTCATCGTCGTGCTGGCGGTGCTGTCCGGGTTCGCGGTGCCGCGCTTCATGGCGCTCGACAAGCAGGCGCGCATCGCCGCGGTGCAGGGCCTCGCCGGCACGCTGCAGTCGACCGCCTACCAGGTGCGCGCGCTGTGCATGGCGAGCGCTGCCACCTCGGGCTGCGACCTCGGCTCGAGCTCGTGGCAGGGCACGATCAACGGCAAGGGCTACTGGCTCAACTACGGCTGGCCGGACGCCGGCGACGAGCTCGCCTCGCGGCAGATCGACGCGCTGATCGACTACAGCGGCTTTCGCGCCTACCTGGTCGGGCCGCCCTCGACGCGCTTCGTGCGCGACGACGCGCCGACCCCGGACCGCTGCTCGGTCACCTACTTCGACGCCTACTACCTGCCGCAGCACTACCAGGTGGCGGTCGACACCAGCGGCTGCTGAGGCTCAGCGCACCACGTTCACCGGGATGCCGCGCAGGCGCGACTGCCACTCGCGCGGGCCGGTCTCGTGCACCGACTCGCCGTTGGCGTCGACGGCGACCGTGACCGGCATGTCCTTGACCTCGAACTCGTAGACGGCCTCCATGCCGAGCTCCGGAAAGGCGACCACGCGGCTCGAGCGGATGGCCTTGGAGACGAGGTAGGCGGCGCCGCCGACCGCGATCAGGTACGCGCTGCGGTGGCGGCGGATCGCCTCGACCGCCTCCGGGCCGCGCTCGGCCTTGCCGACCATCGCGAGCAGCCCGGCCTTGGAGAGCATCGTCTCGGTGAAGCGGTCCATGCGGTTGGCCGTCGTCGGTCCCGCCGGGCCGACGACCTCGGCGCCGACCGGGTCGACCGGGCCGACGTAGTAGATCACGCGGTCGCGGAACGACAGCCCGTCGGGCAGCGGCTGGCCCGAGTCGAGCAGCGCGCAGATGCGCTTGTGCGCCGCGTCGCGCCCGGTGAGGAACTTGCCCGACAGCAGCAGGCGCTCGCCGGGCTTCCAGCCGGCGACCTCGGCGCGCGTGAGCCCGTCGAGCGACACGCGCCGCACGCCGGCGTCCGGCGCCCAGTCCACGCGCGGCCAGCGCGCGAGGTCGGGCGGCTCGAGGCGCGCGGGGCCTGAGCCGTCGAGGTGGAAGTGCACATGGCGCGTGGCGGCGCAGTTCGGGATCACCGCCACCGGCAGCGACGCCGCGTGGGTCGGGTAGTCGCGCACCTTGACGTCGAGCACGGTGGTGAGGCCGCC
>JAFEDP010000017.1 GCA_018241545.1 Pseudomonadota bacterium | reverse complement strand
CGGCGCCTCGGCGGCGAGCGCCGGGACGATCACGCCGTCGAGCGCGCCGGTCGCGGAATCGACCGCCGGGAGCTCGACGCGGTCGAAGGCCACGCCCTCGGCGGCGCGCCGGTCGGGCAGCAGCTGCAGCGACTGCAGCGCGCTTGCGATGTCGGCCGGCGCCATGCGCTTCGCGAGCACGCCGACGGCGCCGCTCGCGCGCGCCTCGCCCGCATACAGCTCGCCGTCCTGCGAGGTGTACATCATGATCGGGATCGAGGCCGTGCTCGGGTCGCTCTTGATCGCCTGCACGGCGCTCAGGCCGTCCATGCCGGACATGACCTGGTCCATGAAGATGATGTCGGGGCGGTGCTCGCGCAGGTAGACGAGCGCGCTTTCGGCGGAGTCGGTGGTGTCGACGGTGAGGTCGTGCTTCTCGAGCAATCGCGACAGCACCACCCGCGCCGACTTGGAATCGTCAACGATCAGCGCACGCTTCGCCGTCACGATGACCTCGCGAACGGAAGGGTCCCCGGGAGGGCCCGAGTGTAGCGCACCTCGCGCCGCGAAGTAGGTGAATACCCGAACGACCCCGCGGTGCGGGGACCGCGCCGTATCAGGTGAAGCGTGCCGCCGTCACGGTGCCGCGCGCGATGTCGACCACGCCGCCGCCGATGCGGATCTCGATGCCGCGCGAGGTCCGCATCGCGCGCAGGTGCAGCGACGAGGGCCGGCCCATCGCGACGCCCTGCTCGACCTTGAGGTCGATCGCGTCGTCGTCCAGGAAGCGGTGCTGCACCAGCCACGCGGCGAGGCAGCCGTTGGCGCTGCCGGTCGCGGCGTCCTCGGGCACCCCGAGCTCGTCGACGAACACGCGCGCCGACAGCTGGTGGCCCGGCCGCGAGGCGCCGGAGGCGAACGCGATGACACCCTTGGCCTCGAGCCCGTCCAGCAGCCGCGCCACCGCGCCGCGCTCGGTGCGGACGCGGTCGAGCGCGCGGCGGGAGCGCAGCGGCACGACCAGGAACGGCAGCCCGGTCGACACCTCCTCGATCGGGTGGCCGTTCAGGTCCGCCGGCGACAGGCCGAGCGCGGCAGCCACGGGCTTGCGCGACAGGCGCCCGCCGAAGGTCGGGAAGCGCTGGCGCATCCAGTAGAGCTCGCGCTTGGCGTCGCGCTCGACGAACACCGGCGTCAGGCCGATCGGCAGCGCCAGCGTCACGCGGTCGACGCGCCCGCCGAGCAGCGCGTGGCGGATCACGTGCGCGGTGCCGAGGGTCGGGTGGCCGGCGAACGGCACCTCCTCGGCGGGCGTGAAGATGCGCACCGGCCAGCCGCCGCCGGACGGGCGGTCATCCATCACGAAGGCCGTCTCGGCGAAGTTCATCTCGCGCGCGAAGGCCTGCATCCGGCGGGCCGACAGACCCTTGGCGCCGGTGACCACGGCGAGCTGGTTGCCGCTGCACGGGCGGTCGGTGAACACGTCGACGAGATGGAGGCTGCGCGTCATGCGAAAGTCCTGCCGTTAACAATAGCTGCCTTGTACCCCATCCGGACCGGCGCAGACCGCAAACCGCCTCGCGGTTTTGCAACACGGCGCGCGCCGGCCGCGGCCGGCGCGCGCATTGTGCCGAGCGCGTCGCGTTCCGGCGCCGGGCGGCCGTCAGTCGCGGATGCCGATGCCCCGGTACATCAGGCCGACGGCGACGAGGTACAGCGCCACCGCGAAGCCGATCATGATCGCGAAGGCCAGCCGCACGTCGACGTCCGAGACCCCGAGGAAGCCGTAGCGGAAGCCGTTGACCATGTACAGGATCGGGTTCAGGTGCGAGACGGTCTGGGCCCACGGCGGCAGCAGGCTGATCGAGTAGAACACGCCGCCGAGGTACGTCAGCGGCGTCAGGATGAAGGTCGGGAACCAGGAGATGTGGTCGAAGTTCTTGGCGAACACGGCGTTGATGAAGCCGCCGAGCGAGAACACGATCGAGGTGAAGAACACCGCGGCCACGGTCAGCAGCGGGTGGTTGACGTGGATCTGCGTGAAGCACAGCGCCACGACCGTGACGACGAGGCCCACCAGCAGTCCGCGCACGAGTCCGCCCATGACGTAGCCGGCGACGATCAGCCAGTTCGGCAGCGGCGAGACCAGCAGCTCCTCGATGTGCTTGCCGAAGCGGGCCCCGAAGAAGCTCGACACGACGTTGCCGTAGGAATTGGTGATCACCGACATCATGATCAGGCCCGGCGCGATGTACTGCATGTAGCCGTAGCCGCCCATCTGGCCGATGCGCGCGCCGATCAGGCTGCCGAAGATGATGAAGTACAGCGTGGCCGTGACGCCGGGCGGCACCAGCGTCTGGCCCCAGATGCGCACGATGCGCCCGAACTCGCGCAGCACGATGGTGCGGAAACCGACCCAGTCGGTCTGCGCCCGCGACGGCACGGCCCCCGGCGCGGCGCTCATCGCCCCTCCCCCGCGGCCGGCGCGCCGCCGGCGCCGCGCACCAGGCGCATGAAGAGCTCCTCGAGGCGGTTGACCTTGTTGCGCATCGAGACCACGTCGACGCCCTGGGCGGCGAGCCGGATGAAGATGTCGTTGAGGCTTCGGTCCTTGGAGACCTCCACCTCGAGCGTGTGGTCGTCGGTGAGCGCGACGCCGAAGCCCGGCAGGTTCGGGACCTCGCGCAGCGCCTCGCGCAGGTTGAGCACGAAGGTCTCCGTCTGCAGCTTGCGCAGCACGTTGCTGATGCGGTCGTTCTCGATGATGCGGCCCTTGTCGATGATCGCCACGTGCCGGCAGAGGTTCTCGGCCTCCTCCAGGTAGTGCGTGGTGAGGATGATCGTGACGCCGCGCTCGTTGGTCTCGCGCAGGAATTCCCACATCGTGCGCCGGATCTCGATGTCGACGCCGGCGGTGGGCTCGTCGAGGATCAGCAGCCGCGGCTCGTGCACAAGCGCGCGCGCGATCATCAGCCGGCGCTTCATGCCGCCGGAGAGCGTGCGCGACATCGAGCGCCGCCGGTCCCACAGCTGCAGCTGCTTGAGGTAGCGCTCGGCGCGCTCGCGCGCGACCGGGCGCGGGATGCCGTAGAAGCCGGCCTGGTTGAGCAGGATCGTCTCGACCGACTCGAACTGGTTGAAGTTGATCTCCTGCGGCACGATCCCGATGCAGGACTTGGCGGCCGCGATGTCGCGGTCGATGTCGTGGCCGAACACCGACACCTGGCCGCCGGTCTTGTTGACCAGCGAGGTGATGATGCCGATCGTGGTGGTCTTGCCGGCGCCGTTCGGGCCGAGCAGCGCGAAGAAGTCGCCCTGCTCGACGTCCAGGTCGATGCCCTTCAGGGCCTGGACCCCGTTGGCGTAGGTCTTCTGCAGGTTGCGGATCGAGAGCGCGGGCATGGCAGTCCGGGGGGCCGACGGGCTGCCGGCCGGCGGCAGCGAGCGCGAAGGGTAAGACCCGCCGCCGCGCGGGGCAACCGGAGCCTCAGTCGCGTGCCGCCGGAGCGATGCCCTCGGCGGCCAGCAGCTGCAGCCCGAGCAGCCGCACCGACTCGCTCCGCGCCCGGTCGACCGGGGCGACCGCCTCCAGCAGCCGCGGCCAGAACCGCGGATGACCGGCGAAGCGCGCGCTCAGGAACGGCAGCGACTCGGTGGCCGCGCGATCGAGCGCCGACAGCGGCATGGCGCGCCAGGCCTGCAGGACCGGCGCCGGCATGCCGAGCACGAGCGCGGCGGCGAGCGGCTGGTGCTGCGCGAGGTGCCAGGCGAGGAACACCGCGGTGCGCGCGAAGGTCGCCTCGTCGCTGAGGCTGCCCGCGCCGCCGCCGCTGCCGCGGGCGAGGCCGGCCCAGAAGGCGGCGTCGTCGAAGCGCAGGCTGAAGAGCGTGTAGGGGCAGGACGCGGCGGCCCGCCGGCCGGGTGCGTCGAGCGCCGCGACGGCGGCGGCGAGCCGCGCCGGCAGCCCGAAGGCCGGTCCCGCGCCGTCGTGGCGCGCGACGAGGCCGAGGAAGCCGAGGTTGGCCTCGCGGATCACCTCGAGGGCGTTGTCGTCGAGCACGGCGTCCGCGAGGTACCCGCCCGTCCCGTCGTGGATGGCGCCGCTGCGGTCGGTCATGGTCTTTCTCCCCAAGCGCGCGAGATATTGTGTCTGGCGCGGCCCGGGGAAGGAGAGTACAGTTTTTGGTGAATTAGAACCAAAAATCGTTTCTGGGGAAACGACGCCGCCGACGGGGTGCCGCGGATGAGAATCACCGACGACCGCTACGCACGGGACCGGCAGAGGCTCGACCTCGCCTTCCGGATGATCCACCACGAGGCCCGCACCTGCACCATCAGGACCTGGACCGGGCTCAGCGACGACCGCATCCGCAAGCTGTACCGGGCCTACGTCGCCGCCCACGGCGCCAGCGTGCGCCGCCACCGCGGCAAGTCCCCGGCGCAGACCGCCTACTTCCTGAAGAACCTCGAGAACCGGCGCCACGCCGCCGGACTCGCCGGGCTGTTCTCGCTGCTCGGGCTGCTGCAGCAGAGCGCCGGCGCCGAGGCGCCGGGCGGCACGCGCGCCGCGCTCGGCTGGGGGGAGCTCTTCTGCCGCACCTATGAGACCTACCTGTCGCTGCACGGGCCGCAGCGGATCTCCTTCGAGCACGCCTGCCACCTGCTGCACGTGCTCAAGCGCCGCGCCGAGCTCAGGCCCGATCGCTGCCCGTCGTGCCGCGGCCTGATGGTCGTGGACACGCTGCGCTCGAGCCGGGCGGTGTGCCCGTGGTGCGAGAGCGAGGCCCGCGAGCGGGGCACGGTTCGCGGGTAGAATGCGGGGCGCGCCCCCCGCGCCCCCCCATGGCACCGCCCCGCCCCCGCCACGTCTACGCCGGCCCGTACGTCGATCGCGTCAGCGCCCTGCGCCGCGACGCGGCGTGGCTCGCCGCCGCGCTCGCCGACCCCGGCACGCGCTTCGTGCCGGTCTGGCGCAGCCAGAGCCTGGTGCGCCGAGTCCCGCAGCCCGGCGCCGTGCTGCTGGGCCGCGAGGCGCTGCCGGCGGAGGGCCTCGCCGAGGCGATCCTGCTCGGCCAGTACGCCGGCGCCGCGTGCTTCGTGGTCGAGCTGCCTGCCGCGGCGCCCGCGCCGAGCGCCGACGCGGAGTTCGTCGACCTGCGCCTCGCCGGCGGTGCGCTGCCGCCCGAGGAGGCGGGGCTGCTCGCCTATGCGCGCGCGCTGGTCTACTGGCGCAGCCGGCACCGCTTCTGCGGCCGCTGCGGCGCGCCGACGCGCGCGCTGCAGAGCGGGCACGTGATGGCCTGCACCCGGGAGGGCTGCGACGCCGAGTTCTTCCCGCGCATCGACCCGGCGATCATCGTGCTCGTGACCGACGGCGAGCGGGCCCTGCTCGGCCGCCAGGCGGCCTGGCCCGCCGGCCGCTATTCGACGATCGCGGGCTTCGTCGAGCCGGGCGAGAGCCTCGAGGACGCGGTGGTGCGCGAGGTCCGCGAGGAGACCGGCGTCGAGGTGGTCGAGGCGGAGTACCACTCCTCGCAGCCCTGGCCGTTCCCGTCCTCGCTGATGGTCGGCTTCCGGGCGCGCGCCGGGACGACCGCCATCGCCTGCCCGGACGGCGAGCTCGAGGACGCGCGCTGGTTCACCGCCGAGGAGGTCGCGGCCGGGACGCCGGCGCTGCCGCCGCCGCAGTCGATCTCCTTCCAGCTGATCGCGGACTGGTTCGAGCGCGTCACCGGCCGGCCGCTCAGCGACGAGCCGGCGGTGCGCCGCTGGACCGCGCCGCGCTGAGCGTGCCGGAGGCCGCCACCCTGCTGCTGCTCGCGGCCGCGTTCGTGGCCGGCGGCATCGACGCGGTCGTCGGCGGCGGCGGCCTGATCCAGCTGCCGGCGCTGTTCGCGGCGCTGCCGGAGGCCGCCCCGCCCACCCTGCTCGGGACCAGCAAGCTGGCCGGCTTCGCCGGCACCGCGAGCGCCACGCTGCGCTACGCGCGCAGCGTCGTGCTGCCGTGGCGCGCGCTCGCGCCCGCGGCCGCGCTCGCCGCGCTCGCCTCGCTGGCGGGCTCGGTGTCCGTGATGCACGTGTCGGCGCGCGTGTTCCGGCCGCTGGTGCCGCTCGCCCTCGGGCTCGTGCTCGGCTACACGCTGGCGCACCGCCACCTCGGCCGCGTGCACGCGCCGCGCACGCTCGACCGCAGCGCCGCCGTGCGCGGTGCGGGCCTGATCGCCCTGATCGGCTTCTACGACGGCTTCTTCGGCCCCGGCACCGGCAGCTTCCTGATGCTGCTGTTCATCCGCTTCCACGGCTACGACTTCCTCAACGCGGCCGCCGCGGCCCGCCTCGTCAACCTCGCGACCAACCTCGTCTCGCTGCTGTGGTTCGGCCTGCACGGCAGCGTGCGCTGGCCGCTCGGGCTCGCGATGGCGCTCGCCAACGTCGGCGGCGCGCAGCTCGGCACGCGCCTCGCCCTGCGGCGCGGCACGGGCTTCGTGCGCACGGCGTTCGTCATCATCGTCTCGGCGCTGATCGTGAAGACCGCCTGGGACGCGATCGCGCTCGGCGCGCGCCGCTGAGGCCGGCGATGTGCCTGGTCGTGCTCCGCTGGGATCCGCTGTCGGCCACGCGCCTCGTGCTGGTCGGCCACCGTGACGAGCTCCACGCCCGCGCTACCGCCCCGATGGACTGGTGGCGCGAGCCGCCGCTGCTGGCCGGGCGCGACCTGCTCGCCGGCGGCACCTGGCTCGGCGTCGACGCGCGCGGCCGCTTCGGCGTGATCACCAACCTGCGCGGCGCGCCGCAGCCCGCCGGCGCGCCGTCGCGCGGCGCGCTGATCCCGCGCTTCCTCGGCGCCGCGGTCCCGCCGGGGGAGTTCCTGGCCGCGCTCGCGCCCGAGGCGGGCCGCTTCGCGGGCTTCAGCCTGCTGCTCGGCGACGAGCGCGAGCTGTGGTACCTGTCCAACGGCGACGGCGCCGCGCCGCGCCGCCTCGCGCCGGCGGTCCACGGCATCAGCAACGGCCCGCTCGACGCCGACTGGCCCAAGGTCCGCCGCTCCCGCGCGCGACTCGCCGCCCGGCTCGCCGCACCGCCCGCGGATCCGGCCGAACTCCTGGCGGTGCTCGATGACCGCGCGCCGGCGCCCGACGCGGAGTTGCCGGACACCGGCATCGGCCTCGAGTCGGAGCGCCGCCTGTCGGCACCCTTCATCGTCCACCCCGTCTACGGCACGCGCGCCGCGACGGCGGTGGTGCTCGGGCGCGACGGCGGCGAAGTCGTCGAGCGCAGCCACGCGCCGGATGGCAGCCCGACGGGCACGCGCCGCTTCCGCCTCGGCTGACAGGCCCCGCGCGGGCTTGACGACCGCCGCATAAATATGCAAATATTTTGCGAATTTATGCAGACACCCCCGACCCCGTCCGGCAACGGTGCGCATCGCGCGCCGGAGGACCGCCGCGAGGCGCTCAAGCGGATCATCCGCGACGGCGTCGTCGGCCGGCAGGCCGAGCTCGTGCGCCTGCTCAAGCGCGCCGGCCACCCGGTCACGCAGTCGAGCGTCAGCCGCGACCTGCGCGACCTCGGCGTCGCGAAGGTCGGCGACCGCTACGTGCTGCCGGAAGACGCGGCCGCGCCGGTCGCCGGTCTGCAGGCGGTGGCAGCGTTCGTGCAGGACGTGGTGCCCGCCGGGCCGCACCTGACGGTGGTGCGCACCACGATCGGTTCGGCGCAGAGCGTCGCGCTCGCGATCGACCGCGCCCGCTGGCCCGAGGTCGTGGGCACCCTGTCGGGCGACGACACCATCTTCATCGCCACCGCCAGCGAGCGCGCGCAGCGCGCCGTCCGCGACCGACTCCGCTCCCTCGCCAGCCGCTGAAGGCCGTTCCATGACCACGCCAAGCCCGGGCGCCTCGCCCATCCTGCTCGCTTTTTCCGGCGGACTCGACACCTCGTTCTGCGTCCCCTGGCTCAAGGAGACCTACGGCCGTGATGTCGTCACGGTCACGGTGGACACCGGCGGCATCGATACGGCCGCTGCGCAGACGCTCGAGTCGCGCGCGCGCGAGCTCGGCGCGGTCGAGCACCACCTGGTGCCCGCGAAGGCCGAGTACTTCGAGCGCGTGCTCAAGTACCTGCTGATGGGCAACGCCCGCCGCGGCCAGCTGTACCCGTTCTGCGTCGGCGCCGAGCGCGTGCTGCAGGCGCAGACGATCGCGGCGATGGCGGCCCGCCTCGGCGCCAGCAGCGTGGCCCACGGCTGCACCGCGGCCGGCAACGACCAGGTGCGCTTCGAGGTCGCGCTGCGCACGCTGGCGCCCGGCCTCGAGATCCTCGCGCCGGTGCGCGACCGCGCGTTCAAGCGCCCCGAGCAACTCAAGTTCCTGGAGGAGCGGCGCCTGCCGGTACCGCCGTACGGAGCCGCCTACTCGGTCAACCGCGGGCTGTGGGGCGTGACCATCGGCGGCAAGGAGACGCTGACCTCGGAGGGCAGCATCCCGGACTCGGCCTGGGTCCTGAGCCGGGACGCGTTCTCGAGCCCGCGCGCGCCGGAGCGGCACGTGGTCGGCTTCGAGGGGGGCGTGCCGTGCGCGCTCGACGGCGTCGCGCTCAGCCCGGTGACGCTGATCGAGAAGCTGGAGTCGCTGGCCGCGCCGTTCGGCATCGGCCGCGGCATCCACCTCGGCGACACCGTGATCGGCACCAAGGGCCGGGTCGCCTTCGAGGCGCCGGCCGCCGAGGTCCTGCTCACGGCGCACCGCGAGCTCGAGAAGCTGGTGCTGACCGGGCGCCAGGCGCGGATCAAGGAGCTGGTGGCCGCACCGTACGGGGACCTGGTGCACGAGGGCCACCACCTCGACCCGGTGTGCCGCGACATCGAGGCGCTGCTCGAGTCCTCGCAGCGGCGCGTCACCGGCGAAGTGCGCGTGCTGCTGCGGCCCGGCTGCCTGTTCGTCGAGGGCGTGACCTCGCCCTACTCGCTGCTGGCGGCGTCCAAGGGCGTGTACGGCGAGGCCGCCGGCGAGTGGACGCCGGCCGACGCGCTCGGCTACTCGAAGATGCTGGCGCTGACGGGCACGTTCTATACGCGCGCCGGCCAGCGCGCGGAGTCCGGCACATGAGATCGGTGGTCGTCGACAAGATCGCCTCGATCACGCAGGCCTGCGGGCTCGGGCACGAGCTCAGGATCTCGGCCGACATCCCCTGCGAGGAGGGAGTCGTCGTGGTCGTCGAGGTGCTGACCAACAAGAGCACCTACAACACGCTCGAGCTCACCAGCGGGCGCATGGCCAAGGTGTCCAAGGGCGACGTCGTGGTCGGCGCGCTCGGCCACCGCAAGGCGCTGTTCGGCTACTCCGGCCACGTGCCCGAGTCGATCAAGCCCGGCGACGTCATCCAGATGCTCAACATCGGCGGCGTGCTCGGGGTCTGCGACTCGATCAACGCCGACAAGGGCCGGCCGTTCGACTGCCGGGTGCTCGGCGTGGTGCTGCAGTTCCCCTACCTCGGCGAGCGCATCGGCGTGCCGGCGCGCATCGGCCAGCGGCCGCTCGACCTGAACGCGACGCTCGACACGCAGGGCGTGCCCGTGGTGGCCCTGGCCGGTACCTGCATGGAGGCCGGCAAGACCGCGGCCGCCTGCGCGATCATCGCGCGCATGCGCCACCGCGGGCTCGCGGTGCACGCCTTCAAGGCCACCGGCGTCTCGCTGCGGCGCGACATCCTCGCGATGGAGGACGCCGGGGCCCGCAAGACGATGATCTTCACCGACTTCGGCGTCGGCACCACGACCGCCAGGGTCGGGCCGGCGCTGACCCGCGCGATGCTCACCGAGATGGCGCAAGGCCACCCGGACATCATCGTGTTCGAGCTCGGCGACGGGCTGCTCGGCACCTACGGCGTCGAGTCGATCCTGGCCGCGCCCGACATCCGCCAGGCGATCACGGTGCTGGCGCTGTCGGCCAACGACCCGGTGGCGGCCTGGGGCGGCGTGAAGCTGCTGCGCGAGCGCTTCCAGATCGAGCCGGCGGTCGTCACGGGGCCGGCCACCGACAACCAGGTCGGCGTCGACATCATCGGCCAGCAGATGGGGGTCGCGGCCGCCAACGCGATCACGAGCGGCGCCGAGCTCGGCGACCGCATCATCGCGGCCGCCGGCCTCGCCGAGCGCTTCCCGCTCAAGCCGACGGCGGAATCCGAATGACCGCCGCGCGCCTGCCGACGCTGGTCCTCGGCGGCTCCGGCTACGTCGCCGGCGAGCTGCTGCGCCTGATCGCCGCGCACCCGCGGCTCGACCTCGTCGCCGCGGTGTCCGACTCCAAGCCCGGCGAGCGCGTCGCCTCCGCGTTCCCGCACCTCGCGCCGGCCTACCCGGAGACGGCGTTCGTCGACGCCGCGGCGGCCTGCGAGCTCATCGCGCGCCTTCCGGAGAGCGCGGTGCTCGCGGCCGCACCCCACGGGGTCTCGGCGGCGCTGATCGACCGGCTGCTCGGCGCCGCGGCGGTGGCCGGGACGCGCCCGCGGGTGGTGGACATCTCGGCCGACCACCGCTTCGCCGACGCGGCCGCGTACGCCGCCGTCTACGGCCATGCGCACGGCGCGCCGCAGCGCCTCGCCGAGTTCAGCTGCGCGCTGCCCGAGCACCTGCCGGCGCTCGCGACGCCCCACGTCGCGCACCCCGGCTGCTTCGCGACCGCGATGCTGCTCGCCCTCGTGCCGCTCGTGAAGCTCGGCCTCGCCGAGCCCGACTTCTACGTCAGTGCCGTCACGGGCAGCACCGGCTCGGGCCGCAAGCCGGTCGAGGGCACGCACCATCCGCGGCGCCACAGCGACCTGTACGCGTACGGCGCGCTCGGCCACCGCCACGCACCGGAGGTGCTCGCGGTCACGCGCGCGCTCACCGGCACGAGCGCCGAGCTGCACTTCGTGCCGCACTCGGGGCCCTTCGCGCGCGGCATCCACGCCACCACCCAGGCGCGCCTGACGCGCCGCATGACCGGCGCCGAGGTGCGCGCCGAGCTCGCCGCGTTCTACGCCGGCCAGCCGTTCGTGCGCGTGCTCGAGGAGCCGCCGCGCCTCAAGGACGTCGTCGCCAGCAACTACGCGCTGCTGTCGGCCACGACCGACGGCCGCAGCCTGGCCGTCATGAGCGTCATCGACAACCTGACCAAGGGCGCCGCCGGCGGCGCCGTGCAGTGGCTCAACCGGATCCGCGGCTGGGACCCGGCCACCGGGCTCGCCGCGCCGGCGCCCGGCTGGACCTGAGGCCGAACCTCCCCGAGCAGCGACACCATGTCAGTCCCGCATCCCGCCCCCGCCGCGGCCGGCCACCTCGCGCAGGTGTTCGCCCAGTATCCGTTCGAGGTCACGCGCGCCGAGGGCGTGTGGCTGCACACCGCCGACGGCCGGCGCGTCCTCGACTACTACGGCGGCCACGCGGTGGCCGCGCTCGGCTACGGCCACCCGCGCTGGCTGGCAGCGCTCGAGCGCCAGGCGCGCGAGGTGCTGTTCCAGACCAACGCGATCCCGATGGCGGTGCGCGAGCGCGCCGCGGCGCGACTGGTGGCCTTCGCCGGCCTCGGCCTCGAGCAGGTGTTCTTCGTCAACTCCGGCGCCGAGGCCAACGAGAACGCGCTGCGGCTCGCGTTCCGCCAGACCGGCCGCCGCGAGGCGGTGGCGCTCGAGCACGGCTGGCACGGCCGCACCGCGGCCGCGGGCGCCGTCACCTACGGGGCGCGCGACAAGTGGTACGGGTTCCCGCAGGCACCCTTCGACGTGCGCTTCGTGCCGCGCGCGGACCCGGCGGCCGCGGCGGCCGGCGTGACCGAGCGCACCGCGTGCGTGATCGTCGAGCCGGTGCAGGGCCTGGCCGGTGCGTACGAGGTCCCGGTGCCGGTGCTCGCGGCGCTGCGGCGCCGCTGCAGCGAGGTCGGCGCCCTGCTGATCTTCGACGAGGTGCAGTGCGGCGTCGGCCGCACCGGCGCGCCGTTCGGCGCCAACCGCGCGGGCGTGGTGCCCGACATCCTGACGACCGCCAAGGCGCTCGGCGCCGGCTTCCCGGTGTCGGCGATGCTGCTCGCGCCCGCGGTCGCCGCGCGCCTCAAGGTGGAGGACATGGGCACGACCTTCGGCGGCGGCCCGCTCGCCTGCGCGGTGGTCGAGGCGGTGATCGACGTCATCGAGGGCGAGGGCCTGCTCGAGAACGTGCGGCGCCAGTCGGAGCGGATCCGCGCCCGCTGCGTCGTGGGGCCGGTCACCGCGGTGCAGGGGGCCGGGCTGCTGCTCGGCCTGCGCACGACGCGCCCGGCCAAGGACGTGCAGCGCGAGCTGCTCGCCCGCGGCATCTTCGCCGGCACCGCGGCCGACCCGCACATCGTGCGGCTGCTGCCGCCGTTCACGCTCGCCGCCGAGCACGTCGACGCGCTCGCCGCGGCGCTCGCGGAGCTCCCGGCATGAGCCTCGCGCGCTTCCTCGACCTCGCGGACTTCAGCGCCGAGGAGGTGCGCGACCTGCTCGCGCTCGCCGAGCGGCTGCAGCACCACCCGGAGCCGCAGGCGCTCGCGGGCCGGATCCTCGGGCTGGTGTTCCTGAACCCCTCGCTGCGCACGCTGGCCTCGATGCAGGCCGGCATGGCCCGGCTCGGCGGCACCTCGTTCGTGATCACGCCCGGCCAGGGCACGTGGGCGCTCGAGACGCGCCTTGGCGTGCGCATGGACGGCGGCGCCGCCGAGCACATCCGCGAGGGCCTGCCGGTGCTGGCCTCGTACTGCGACGCGCTCGGCATCCGCGCCTTCGCCGAGGGCAAGGACCTCGCCGCCGACCTCGCCGAGACGAACTTCCGCGCCATGGCGGCGCTCGTCGACAAGCCGCTGATCAACCTCGAGTCGGCGGTCAACCACCCGTGCCAGGCGCTCGCCGACTGGAAGACGCTCGACGACGAGCGCGTGCCCGAGCGCGCCAAGTTCGTGCTGTCCTGGGTGCCGCACCCGCGTGCGCTGCCGCTCGCGGTGCCCGCGGCAGCGCTGCACATGGCGGCGCTGCGCGGCCACGAGGTGGTGGTGCTGCGCCCGGAGGGCTTCGCGCTGCCGGCGCCGATCATGGAGCGGGCGCGTGCCGCGGCCCGCGCCTCGGGCGGCTCGGTCAGCGAGACCGACGACCGCGCGGCGGCGCTCGCCGGTGCGCAGGTCGTGTACGCCAAGGAGTGGGGCGCGACCGACCCCTACGGCGACGCCGCCCGCGACGCCGAGCTGCGCGCCCGGTTCGGCGACTGGCAGGTCCGCGAATCGACCTTCGCGCGCTCGGCGCCGGACTGCCGCCTGATGCACTGCCTGCCGGTGCGCCGCAACGTCGCGGTCGCCGACGAGGTACTGGACGGCCCGCGCAGCGTGGTGCTGCGCGAGGCCCACAACCGCCTCGTGGTGCAGATGGCCGTGCTCTACCGCCTGCTGAAGTGACGCCGCGGCCGGCGCCGCCGGCCGCGGTCCCGACCGACCGAAGAGGACCCCCATGAGCTACCGCCCCGAGCAAGCCGCCGCCATCCGCGCCATGCGCAACGCCGCCCCGTACCTGCGCATGTACAAGGGCAAGGTGTTCGTCGTCAAAGTCGGCGGCGCGATGTTCGGCAACGCCGCGGCCACGCGCTCGATCGTCGAGCAGGTCGCGATCCTGCACCAGGTCGGCATCCGCGTCGTGCTGGTGCACGGCGGCGGCCCGCAGCTCGACGAGATGCAGCGCTCGCTCGGCATCGAGCCCAAGCTCGTCAACGGCCGGCGGGTCACTGACGAGCGCACGCTCGAGGTCACCGTGATGGTGCTCAACGGCCTGCTCAACACGCGCCTGCTCGGCATCTGCCGCGAGCTCGGGCTGCGCGCGGTCGGCGTCTCGGGCCTCGGCGGCGGCCTCGTGCGCGCGCACCGCCGCCCGCCGGTGCGCACCGCCGACGGTGCGCTGGTCGACTACGGCCAGGTCGGCGACATCGACGAGGTGGACCCGGACGTGCTGCAGAAGCTGCTCGACGCCGGCTACATGCCGGTCGTGAGCCCGCTGTCCTGCGACGCGCAGGGCGCGGTGCTCAACATCAACGCCGACACGGTCGCGGCGCGCATCGGCGCGGCGCTCGGTGCCGAGAAGCTGTTCCTGTGCACCGGCGCGGCCGGCATCTTCGAGGACGTCTCCGATCCCTCGACGCTGGTGTCGTACACCGACCTCGCCGGGCTGAAGCGCCTCGAGGCCGCCGGCAGCTTCGCCGACGGCATGATGCCCAAGGCCGACGCCATCGAGGCGGCGATCCGCGGCGGCGTGCGCCGCGTCCACGTGATCTCGTTCAAGTCGACCGATGCGCTGCTCGCCGAGGTGTTCACCAACGAGGGTCTCGGCACCCTGATCGTCGCCGACATCAAGGCGCTGACGCCCGCCGAGCAGCACCCGCCCGGACACCAGCCGTGAGCCGCCTGTGGGACAAGGGCACGCCGCTCGACGCGCGCGTGCTGCGCTACACCGCCGGCGAGGACCACGCGCTCGACGACCGGCTGGTCGCCTACGACGTGCAGGCCTCGATCGCCCACGCCGAGGGACTGCACGCCGCGGGGCTGCTGTCCGCGGCCGACCTCGCGGCGCTCAGCGAGGCGCTGGCGCAGGCCGGCGCCGCCCACGCCCGCGGCGAGTGGCGCGTGACGCTCGAGCAGGAGGACGGCCAGACTGCGCTCGAGCAGCAGCTGACCACCCGCCTCGGCCCGCTCGGCGGGCGCATCCACCTCGGCCGCTCGCGCAACGACCAGGTGCTCGCCGCGCTGCGACTGTATCTGCGCGACGCGGTCGAGGAGCTGCGCGCCGGCGCCCAGTCGGTGGCCGATGCGCTGCACGCGCTCGCCGCGCGTCATGCGGGAGTCGAACTGCCGGGCTACACGCACATGCAGCAGGCGATGCCCTCGAGCGTCGCGCTGTGGGCGCAGGGCTTCGCCGCCGAGGTGCACGACGATGCCGAGGGGCTGCGCCTCGCGCACCGCCGCATCGGCAAGAACCCGCTCGGCTCGGCCGCCGGCTACGGCACGCCCGGCCTGCCGCTCGACCGCGAGCAGACGATGCGCCGGCTCGGGTTCCCGGCCAACCACGAGCCGGTGACGGCGGTGCAGCTGTCGCGCGGCAAGGCCGAGGCGCAGGTGCTGTTCGAGATCGCGCTGCTGCTGACCGACCTCGGCCGGCTGGCGGCGGACCTGACGCTGTTCTACACGCAGGAGTTCGCGTACGTGAGCCTGCCGGACGCGTTCACGACCGGCTCGTCGATCATGCCGCAGAAGCGCAATCCGGACGTGTTCGAGCTGATCCGCGGCCGCAGCGCCACCGCGCACGCCTGCCTCGCCGAGGCGCTCGGCATCGTCGCCAAGCTGCCGAGCGGCTACCAGCGCGACCTGCAGCTGCTGAAGGCGCCGCTGTTCCGCGGCATCGACGTCGCGGCGCAGACGCTCGACATCCTGCCGGCGGCGCTCGAGGGCGTGCGCTTTCGGCCGGAGCGCATCCGGCTCGACCCCGCGATCCACGCGGCCGAGCGCGCCAACCGGCTGGTCGTCGAGCAGGGGATCCCGTTCCGCGACGCCTACCGGCGCGTCGCCGAGGAGCTCGCGCGCGGCTGAGCGCCGCTACAGCGACCCGGCGGCCTGGTCGAGCGCGGCGAAGCGCCCCGTCGGCGACAGGTCCTCGCCGCCCGCCGCGCCGCTCCACAGCGCATCGCGCCGCGCGACGAACGGGCTGCGGCGCAGGTCCGCCAGCGAGCCGGGTGGCGCGAACAGGAAGCCCTGGCCCGCGACGCAGCCGAGCGCCAGCAGCGCCTCGACCTCCTGCTCGAGCTGGATGCCCTCGGCGACCGTGTCGAGCCCGAGCGTGTCGCCGAGCGTGATCACCGCCCGCGCCAGCTCCGGACCGTTGTAGCTGTTGGTGAGGCGGCTGACGAAGGACTGGTCGATCTTCAGGATGTCGATCGGGAAGCGGTGCAGGTACGACAGCGACGAGTAGCCGGTACCGAAGTCGTCGATCGCGAGCTTGACCCCGAGCGCCTTCAGCGCCAGCAGCCGCCCGAGGTTGACCTCGGTGTTGTGCATGATCGTGCTCTCAGTGAGCTCGATCACGAGGTTGCCGGGCTCGAGCCCGGACTCGCGCAGTGCGCTCGCCACGTCGCCGACCAGGTCGCCGTGCTGCAGGTGGCGGCCGGAGATGTTGATCGCGAGCCGCAGCTCCGCGCCGCCGGCGATCGTGTCCTGCCAGGCACGCACCTCGCGGCACGCGCGCGACAGGATCCAGCGCCCGAGCTTGGCGATCTGGCCGCACTCCTCGGCGACCTGGATGAAGCGCCGTGGCAGCAGCGTGCCGAGCTCCGGGTGCTGCCAGCGCGCCAGCGCCTCGACGCCCAGCAGGCTGCGCGTGCCGAGGTCGATGATCGGCTGGTACTCGATGACGAACTCCTCATTGGCCACCGCGCGCGGGATGTCGGCCTCGAGGCGCAGCCGCTCCTGCAGCAGCTCCTGCATCGGCGCCTGGAAGGCGACGTAGCGGTTCTTGCCGGCCGCCTTGGCGTGGTACATGGCGATGTCGGCCTTGCTGAGCAGGGCGTCGGCGCCGGCCTCGGCCGAGGAGTAGGCGACGCCGATGCTCGCCGACACGTGCAGCTGCGTGGCGTTCAGCGGGAACGGCTGGTCGAGGCGCTCGATCAGCGCCCCGGCAAGCCGCTCGACCTCGCTCGGAGCCGCGAAGCCCTCGACCAGGATCGCGAACTCGTCGCCACCGAGCCGCGCGACGGTGTCGGAGGAGCGCGTCGACTTGACGAGGCGCTGCGCGATCGCCTGCAGCAGCCGGTCGCCGGCGTCGTGGCCGAGCGAGTCGTTGACGTTCTTGAAGTTGTCGACGTCGAGGAACATCACGGCCACCTGGTGGCGGCTGCGCTGCGCGAGCGCCAGCGCGTGCTGGACGCGGTCGCGGAACAGGCTGCGGTTGGCGAGCAGCGTCAGCGGATCGTGGAATGCCAGCTGCCGCAGCTGCTCCTCGAGCCCCTTGCGCTCGGTCACGTCGCGCAGGTTGAGCGCGAGGCCTTCGACCGCCGGATCGCCGGTCAGGTCGCTGCCCACGACCTCGATCACCGAGCGCCCGTCGCCGCGCTCGAGCCGCAGCTCCGCCGGGCCGACCGTGGCGCCGCCGGCCGCCGCGACCTCGGCGAGGAAGGCGCGCAGCCGCTCGGTGTCCTCGCCCGTCCAGAGCTCCAGCAGGTTGCCGCCGACCAGCCGCTCGGGCCTGAGGCCGAGCGTGCGTTCGGCCGCGGCCGAGGCGAAGCGCAGCGTGCCGTCGGTGGTGACGATCATGATCACGTCGGAGGCGTTGGCGATCAGCGAGGCGTAGCGCTCCTCCACGAGGCGTGCCGCGCGCCGCTCGCGCGTCGCGGCGTCCTCGCGCAGCACCAGCGCCTGGCGCACCAGCGACAGCAGCATCAGGCCGAACACGACGATCGTCATCGCGGTGGCGGGACTGCCGCGCTCGCCGTGGGTCAGCGTCACGAGCACCAGGAACGCCGCCAGCATCGCCGCGTAAGGCAGCGACTGCGCCAGCGCCTTGACGACGCCCGAGCGCACGGCCGCCGCGGGCCGCGGACGCAACTGCTCGCGCCCGGCCGCGGCCAGCGGCACGTAGCAGGCGATGTACAGGATGTCCTGCAGGTCGCCGGGCAGGTAGTGCCCGGTCAGCTTGGCCACCGACCAGACCACGTCGCCGAGCAGCATGGTCGTGAAGCCGACGGCGAGCAGCAGCGTGCCGCGCTGCCCGCCGGCCTGCTCGGCGTCGGCGAGCAGCAGCACGCCGAGGGTCAGCACCAGTATGCAGTTGAGCGCGATGTAGGTCTGGCTCAGCGTGCTGCGCAGCAGGTCGATGCTGGTCGAGCCGGTAGCCGGCCGCACGATCAGGAACCAGAACAGCGCGCCGAACCCGACCACCAGGATCGCGGCGTCGAGCAGGAAGTGCGCCCAGCGCACGCGCACCGCCGCGGCGCGGATCATCAGCGCCACGGCCGCGAAGAAGCACGGGTAGAAGGCCAGGTAGAAGACGTCGGCGATGCCCGGGAACGGATCGCGGCCGTGCAGCCACGAGTA
>JAFEDP010000179.1 GCA_018241545.1 Pseudomonadota bacterium | reverse complement strand
GAGCCCGAGCTCGCGCACGAACCAGTGGCCGGCCTCGCCGAGCGTGAGGCCGTGGCGCATGGGCAGGCGGCCCGCGCCGACGAAGCTCTCCCAGCCGGCGCGCAGCGCCAGCCCCTCGACCGGCCGGCCGGCCGGGTTCGGCCGGTCGAGCACCCACACCGCCTTGCCGTGCGCCGCCGCGGCCTCGAGGACGTAGCGCAGCGTCGTGAGGAACGTGTAGATGCGGCAGCCCAGGTCCTGCAGGTCGACGAGCAGCACATCAAAGCTCTCCAGCATCGCGGCCGTCGGCCGGCGCACCGCGCCGTACAGGCTGTGGACCGGGATGCCGCGGCGCGGATCGCGGTAGTCGGGCGACTCGACCATGTTGTCCTGCTTGTCGCCGCGCAGCCCGTGCTGCGGGCCGAAGGCCGCGGTGAGGCGCAGGTCCGGGAGCGAGGCGAGCGCGTCCAGCGAGTGGCCGAGATCGGGCAGCACCGAGGCCGGGTGCGCGAGCAGCGCCACGCGCCGCCCGCCGAGCGCCGCCCGCAATGCCGGTTCCGCGACCAGCCGGTCAATGCCGAATCTCACCATCTCCCCTCCTCAGGGCCGCGTCGGGTCGAGCGCCAGCGCGAAGCCGCGCCGGTCGTGGAAGTCGGGGCGCGGCGCCGGGTGCGCGAGCGCGAAGTAGCCGAGCGCACCGCTGCGCAGCTCCAGCACGGCCGCGAGCCCGACCTCGAGGCGCGCGCCGGCCGGCCAGGCGCCGGGCTCCGTCAGCGCGGCGAGCTCGAGCCGGCCCTCGCCCCGCCAGGCACGGATCGCGGGCGCCGCGAGCCTCGGGCTCGGCGCGGCCTCGCGGTAGCCGTCGAAGGCGTAGGCGGCCCACTCGCCGGACGGGGCGTAGTTGAACTCGGCATAGGCGGGCGCGCCGGCGCGCGCGACGAAGGCCTCGAAGCAGGTGTGCCGCCACAGCCCGTCGGTGCGCGCCGGCGCCGCGGCGACCGGCACGGCGAGCGCGCCGACCTCGCCGAGCACCTCGAAGCGGCACTCGGCGGCGCCGTCGGCCTTGAGCGCGACGTGCGCGCGGACGGTGAACTCCGGGCCGTCCCAGCGGGCGAGCGGATGGCGCGACAGGCGCGCAGCGGCGATCTTCATGCCGCGATGCTACCGCGCGCGGCGGAACGTGAGGTTCAGGCGGCACGCGTCCGGGGCGGCGCCCGCCGGCAGCGCGAGCCGCCGCACGCCGTGGTAGCCCGGCCGCGCCGGACCGCCGAACACCACGACGTCGCCGTCGGCCACCGGCACGCGCAGCGGCGGACCGCGCCGCGTCTCGCCGTACCACAGGAACACCGCCGGCAGCCCGATCGACACCGACACGATCGGCTGGCCGAGGTCGCGCTCGTCGTAGTCGCGGTGCACGCCCATCTGTGCGCCGGCGGCGTAGCGGTTGACGAGGCAGCAGTCCGGCTCGAACCCCGGGAAGCCGGCGCGCGCGGCAGCCTCGGCGGCCAGCGCCGCGAACGCGGCCGGCATCGCCGGCCACGGCCGCCCGCTCAGCGGGTCGTGCTCGACGTAGCGGTAGCCGCGCGCATCGCTGTGCCAGCCGACCGCGCCGGCATTGGTCATCGCCACGGACATGCGCCCGCCGAACGGGGTCGTCAGGTGGCGCCACGGCGCGGCGGCCGCGATCTGCTCGATCGCCGCGACCAGCGGCGCCGTGGCCACGTGGCGGCGCAGCCAGGCGAGCCCGGGCGCGAGGGCGACGAGGCCCGGCTCGCGTGCATCGTCGAAGAGGTCCGGAACGGTCGTGACGGTCATGACGGCGCGCCTGGGTCTTCGATGATGACAGGCGCGGGCCCGCCGCGCGCGCCGCGCGCGCCGCGCGCGACGTGCGGGACACCGACTCGGGCGCGTATGAAGGCCTGGACGTTTCTTAATACGCGGCCCCGGGGAGCGGGTCACGCGCCCGGCGGCGATGCCTTCCCGAACGCCGTCGCACGCGTGGCCGCGCGCGGGCTGACCGCGGCTCGCGGGCAGTGCAGGACCTGCCGCCGGGCGGGCCCGGATGTAGCGGGCGGCCTAGCGGCCGCGCAGGCCGCGCGGCGGCCGGTCGAGCAGCGCCGCACGCTCCTCGGGCGTCAGGGTCGGACGCGGCTCCTCGCCGCGGTCGAACTCGAGCGAGTGCGCGCCGAGCCGCCGCAGGATCTCCTCGCGCGTGGGCGCGCGCACCGCGACCGCGCGTGGCTCGCCTGTCGACGGCGCCGCCGCCGCCGGGCGCTGCCCCGCCGCCAGCTCGCTGGCGCGGCTGTACTCGCGGTAGCTGACCGGCACGACGCTGGCGCAGACGTAGTCGGCCCGCAGGTAGTCGGCTACCTGGCGTGCGCCGTCGAGGCTCGTGAAGAACCCGAGCCGCAGCCCGTACTCGGTGCCGCCGTGGCGATGCACGCGCACGGCGTACAGGCGGTAGGCACGGAAGATGCCGAGCCGCGGCACGCGGTCCGGATCGATCGGCCGCAGCGACCAGTCGAGCTGGACTGCGTAGCGCTGCGGCGCCATGACGCCCGCCACCTGGTCGGGCGACAGCGTCGGCGGATCACCGGCCGGGGACGGGGGCGGCACGAGCGCCGCGATCGGGGCGCGCAGCAGCGAGAAGGCGGTGTTCAGCGTGTCGTCGAGCGAGCCGCTCGGCACGGCGGGCAGCGCCGCGACCAGCGCGCCGGGGTAGTGCGCCCGCAGCCGTGGCAGCAGCGCCTCGGCGTCGGCTGGGCTCGCGAAGTACCCGAGGTGCAGGCGGAAGCGCTCGCGGCCGTCCTCGACGGTGCGCGTGCGGAACGGGGCGAGGCCCGCGAACGCGAGCCCGGCCACGAGCTTGACTGGCATCGGCAGGCTCGCCGTGGCGAGCGTGATCACGTAGCGCTGGCCACCGCGCGACGCGGTCCCCGCGGGTACCGACATGGCCTGCGTCCCCCTGCAGTCCGAAGGGTCCACTATCGTTTGCCGCGCCGCCGCACTCAAGACGTCCGGCCGTCTTCGATCGGCGACACCCGGCGGCGCCTTGCGCCGCCCGCGCTAGGTGCGCGCGAGACGCACCGCCGTCACCTCGATGACCGGCACCTCCCAGGGGTGGTGCTCGCGCAGCGCCGCGAGCAGCGCCTCGACACGCGCCGGCTCGAGCGCCGCGCTCGCATAGGTGTTGATCGCGACGGTCGCGCTGTGCGCGCGCTCGCCGGCCGTGCCGAGCGTCGGGCGCGCCGCAGCCGTCGGGGTGAAGCACTCGACGCCGAGCGCGACCTCGCAGACCCCGCGGTACGCGCCGAAGTCGCCGAGCTCCGCAGAGCGCTCGATGAAGCCGAGCAGGCGACCGGCCACGGGGTCCGCGGCGAGCGCGCGCAGATCGCCGCCCGCGAGCGCCGCGAGCGTCTCGGGTGCGACCGGGCAGTGGACGGTGATGCGCAGGGCATCGACCAGGCGCAGGCGGGTCATGGCGGCATCCAGGTGGCGGGCCCGCATCGTTGGCGAGCCGGCCGCAGAACACAAGGGGTCCGGGGCGCGGGGCACCGGCGAACTGCGACGCCGGTCACCGCGGCCGCGGACGGTTCCCCTACGATGGCCCCATGATGTCCGACCGGCGTCGCCGCGTCCCGCTGCTCCTCGCGCTGCCGCTCCTGTGCAGCGCGTCGCTGGCCGTCGCGGCGCCGGCCGCTCACAAGCCGGCGCCGCCGAGCTCGTACGCGCCGCACCCGCACAACCCGACGCACGTGTACGGCTCGCCGGTCGAGACGCACTTCGGCGACTCGGCCGCCGCGCATCGTTCGCGACCGGCCGCGTCCAAGGCGCGTCCGCCAACGTCCGTCCGGAGCGGGAACGCCCGCGCGCGCGCGAAGCACAAGACGTCGACGACGGCGCACCCGCCCGCGCGCGCCCCGGTTCCCGCTCCTGCCCCCGTGCCGGCCCCGCTTTCGCGCTGACGCGTCGCACCCGCGGCGTCGGAGCTGATGGCAGCGGCGATGCGCCGCAGCCAGCCGCACGACGACCGGCGCGCGCTCAACCGGCGCGGCGCAGGCGCGGGCGGGCCGGCACGCCGAGCGTGCCGCCGTAGAGGTCCTTGGGATCCTCGAGCGACGGCACGAGGTCCACCTGGCGCCGCGCGCCGGGCTCCTCCGCGAGCAGCCCGTGCAGGAAGCGCAGCGCCGAGAAGTCCTCGAGCGCGAAGCCGACCGAGTCGAACAGCGTGACCTCGCCGGCCGAGCGACGCCCCGGATGGTGGCCGCGCACCACGTCCGCGAACTCCGTCACCGGGTAGTCGGGCGCGACCTGCTGGATCTCGCCCTCGATCCGCGTCTGCGGCTCGAACTCGACGAACACCGACAGGCCCGGCCGCGCCAGCACCTCGGGATGCAGCTCGGTCTTGCCCGGGCAATCCCCGCCGACCGCGTTGAGGTGCATGCCGGGCGCGATCATCGGCGGGGTCAGGATCACGGCGTTGCGCTTGTCCGCCGTGGCCGTGGTCACGATGTCCGCGTCGCGGCAGGCGTCGGCGGTCGAGGCCGCGCGCACGATGCGCAGCTCCGACAGCTCCGGCAGCCGCGCGAGGTTGCGCTCGAGCTTCGCGGTGGCGACCGGGTCGACGTCGTGCACGCGCAGCTCGCGGATCCCGAGCATCCGGTGGAAGGCGATCGCCTGGAACTCGCTCTGCGCGCCGTTGCCGATCAGCGCCATGACGCCGGAATCGCGGCGCGCGAGGTGGCGCGCCGCGAGCGCCGACATCGCCGCGGTGCGCAGCGCCGTCGTCACCGTGAGCTCCGACAGCAGCAGCGGGTAGCCGGTCTCGACGTCGGCGAGCACGCCGAAGGCGGTGACGGTGAGCAGGCCGCGCGCCGTGTTGCGCGGGTGGCCGTTGACGTACTTGAAGGCGTAGCGCGCCCCGTCGCTCGCCGGCATCAGCTCGATGACGCCGACCGGCGAGTGGCTGGCGAGCCGCGCGGATTTCTCGAACGCCTCCCAGCGCCGGTAGTCGGCCTCGATCTCGGCGGCGAGCCGCTCGAGGAACGGGCCGACGCCCAGCCAGCCCACGAGACGCTGGATGTCGCTGACCCCGATGTAGTCGACCATGGTGGCCTCCGGCCCGGATCCAAGGGCGGCCATTGTTCCCGAGGGCAGCGGCCAACATAAAGTGAGCAAACTGGTACTTATGCGAATATCAATGGCATAGTGATAACTCTGATTGCCACAGTGATCCGTCCATGGACGATCTCGACCATCGGCTCGTGAGCCTCCTGCGCCAGGACGCCCGCTCCACGGTGCTCGCCCTCGCGCGTGCGCTCGGCGTCTCGCGGGCCACCGTGCAGAACCGTCTACGGCGGCTCGAGAAGGACGGCTGGATCCTCGGCTACACGGTACGCCTGCGCGAACCCTCGGCCGGGGCGCGGATCCGTGCGCTGATGCTGATCGCGGTCGAGGGCGACGGCGATGAAATCCTGCCGCGCATCCAGGCCGAGCCGGCGGTGCGCGTCATCCACACCACCAACGGTCGCTGGGACCTCGTCGCCGAGCTCGAGACCGACTCGCTGCAGGAGTTCGACCGCGTGCTGCGCCGGATCCGCACGATCGAGGGCGTCGCCAACAGCGAGACGAGCCTGCTGCTGTCGTCCTACGCGCTCTGAGCGCCGCTCCGCCGCGCCTGCTGCAACGCGTCACGCCCCCCGGACCCACGGTCCGCCGGCCGCGATCGGATAGACTCCATCCGAAGACGCCCGCGGGTCGCCCGCCCCGCCACGAGCGCGTCGCCTGAGGACATCACCCGGTGCCGACTCCAACGCCCACGCGAGCCGTGTTCCTGAGCTATGCCTCGCAGGACGCCGAGCCCGCGCGCCGCCTGTCGGCGGCGCTGCGCGCGGCGGGGGTCGAGGTGTGGTTCGACCAGAGCGAGCTGCGCGGCGGCGACGTCTGGGACGCCAAGATCCGCCAGCAGATCCGCACCTGCTCGCTGTTCATGCCGGTGCTGTCGCGCCACTCGCAGGCGCGCGCGGAGGGCTACTTCCGCCTCGAGTGGAAGCTCGCGATCGACCGCTCGCACCTGATCGCCGCCGACCGTGCCTTCCTCGTGCCGGTCGTCGTCGACGACACGACCGAGGCGAGCGAGCGCGTGCCGGAGCGCTTTCGCGAGGTGCAGTGGATCCGTGTGCCGGGCGGCGAGCCTCCGCCGGACTTCGTGCAGCAGGTGC
>JAFEDP010000178.1 GCA_018241545.1 Pseudomonadota bacterium | reverse complement strand
CCCGGCGGCGGCCGGCCGATGAGCATCGCGCTCGACGTCGCGATCACGCACCTGACCAGCCGCAAGCGGCAGACGCTGGTCTCGCTCGGCGGCGTCGTGCTCGGCGTCGCGTTCTTCCTCGCGGTGTCCTCGCTGATGCGCGGCTCGGAGAAGGACTTCATCAAGCGCCTGATCGACAACAGCCCGCACATCACGATCTCCGACGAGTACCGCTCGCCCGCGGTGCAGCCGGCCGAGCTGCGCTGGCCGGGCGGCGCGGTACACATCGCGCACGTCAAGCCGCAGACCGAGACGCGCGGCATCCGCGGCTACCGCGAGAAGCTCGCCTACCTCGAGACGCTGCCGGGCGTGCGCGCCGCGCCGTTCCTGGTCGGTTCGGCGCTGCTGACCTTCGCCGGGCGGCTGCAGGCGGTGTCGCTGACCGGGGTGGTGCCCGCCAAGATGAAGGGCGTCTCGACGCTCGAGGAGAAGATGGTCGAGGGCTCGATCGACGCGCTGGCCGCGAACCCCAACGGCCTCATCGTCGGACGCGCGCTCGCCGACCGCTTCGGCCTGCGCATCGGCAGCACCGTGAGCGTCGTCGCGCCGAGCGGCGGCAACCGCGCGATGAAGGTGGTCGGCATCTTCCGCACCGGCAATGCCAGCTACGACCTCGAGCAGACCTACACGCTGCTCAAGCGCGCGCAGTCGCTGCTCGACCGGCCCAACCGCGCCAACCGCTTCATCATCCAGCTCGACGATCCCTACGGCGCGCGCGACCTCGCGCTCACGATCGAGGCGCGCCTCGGCTACAAGTCGGTGTCGTGGGTCGAGGCCTCCGAGGACATCCTGAGCGTGCTGCTGATCCGCAACATCATCATGTACAGCGTCGTGTCGGCGATCCTGGTGGTGGCCTCGTTCGGCATCTACAACACGATCTCCACGATCGTCATGGAGAAGACCCGCGACATCGCGATCCTCAAGTCGATGGGCTTCCACGCCCGCGACGTGCGCAACATCTTCCTGCTCGAGGGACTGATCGTCGGCACGCTCGGCAGCCTCGCCGGGGTCGGCGCCGGCTCGGCGCTGATGCGCGCGCTCGGCGAGGTCACCGTCAAGCCGCCCGGCGTCACCGAGGTCGTGCACCTGCCGGTGTGGTGGGGCCCGGACCAGTACCTGCTGGCGGCAGGCTTCGCGCTCGTCTCCTGCGTCGCGGCCGCCTACCTGCCGGCGCGCAAGGCCGGGCGCGTGCACCCGGTCGACATCCTGCGGGGCGCGACGTGAGCGCGGTGCTCGTCGCCGAGCACCTGGTGCGGCGCCTCGGCGGGGAGGTGCCGGTGACGCTGGTCGACGACGTGAGCCTCTCGATCGCGCGCGGCGAGTTCGTCTGCATCATGGGGCCGTCGGGCTCGGGCAAGTCCTCGCTGCTGTACCTGCTGGGGCTCCTCGACGCGCCGAGCGGCGGGCGCATCCTGCTCGACGGCGAGGACACCTCCGCCTACGGCGAGAACGAGCTCGCCAACCGCCGGCTCGCCAAGCTCGGCTTCGTGTTCCAGTTCCACTTCCTGCTGGCCGAGTTCACGGTCCTCGACAACGTGGTGCTGCCGATGCGCCGGCTCGGCCGGCTCGCCGACGAGCAGGCGCGCGCGCGCGGCCTCGAGCTGCTCGAGCGGCTCGGCGTCGCCGACCAGGCCGACAAGCGGCCGAGCCAGCTGTCGGGCGGCCAGCGCCAGCGGGTCGCGATCGCGCGCGCGCTCGCCAACGACCCGCTGGTGGTGCTCGCCGACGAGCCCACCGGCAACCTCGACTCGAACGCCGCGGCCAACGTGCGCGACATCCTGCGCGGCCTCGCGCACGACCTCGGCAAGACCGTGGTCGCGGTGACCCACGATTCGGCCTTCGCCACCGCCGCCGACCGGCGCATCGGGCTCGTCGACGGCCACCTCGCGAGCGACCGGGCGGCCTGAGCGGCGGCTGCGGTCAGCCGCCGGCGGCTTCGGTTTCGCCGGATGCGGCAGCCCCCCGCGGTGCCGTTCCATAGGGCTCATCGACAGCGCATCGGCTTGAGGCAGGACAGGGGGTCATCATCATGAGAATCAAACAGTTGGCCGTGATCGGCCTCGGGCTCGCAGCGGCGGCCAGCGCCTTCGCGGAAGGCGGCGACGCGGTGCGCGGCAAGGCGGTGTTCATGGCGCAGTGCGCGGCCTGCCACCTGCAGAAGGCGAGCGACAAGTCGCCGCCGATCGGCCCGCAGCTCTATGGCGTGGTCGGCCGCAAGGCCGGCTCCTGGGACCACTTCAAGTACACCGACGCCATGAAGAAGGCCGGGCACGTCTGGAACGCCAAGCTCCTCGACACGTACCTCGAGAACCCGTATTCGCTGGTTCCCGGCGCGGCGATGGGACTGACGGTGCCGATCCTCAAGAACCGCGAGGACGTGATCGCCTACCTGACGACCGCGCCCGAGGAGCTCAAGCAGACCGAGCGGGCGCCCTAGCGCCTACTTGAGCTGCGCACGCACGCGCTCGACGAAGGCCGGATCCTCGGCCGAGAGCGCCTGCGTGCGCGCGACCGCGACGCCGTCGCGGTCCAGCAGCGTGATCACCGAGGAGTGGCTGAAGCTCCCGTCCGGCAGCTGCCGGTAGCGGATGCCGAGCGCGGCGGCGATCGTGCGCACGTCCTCGGCGCTCGCGTGCGCGACCACGAACGCCGGCGCCGCGAGGTGGTGGGATTGCGCGAACTCGACGAGCCGCGCCGGCGTGTCGCGCGCGGCGTCGAGCGACACCATCAGGAAGCGCACCTGCGCGCGCTCCGGCTCGCTGAGCGCGAGCGCGGTGCGCTGCATCGCGAGCGTCAGCATCGGGCACACGGTCGTGCAGCTCGAGTAGAACATCGTCACCACCACCGGCGCGCCGCGCAGCGAGGCGAGCGGCAGCGGCCCGCCGCTGCCGTCGAGCGTCGCGCCGAGCTGGTACAGCGAGCCGCCCGGCAGCGGGCCGGCGGCCGGCGCGGCGTGCTCGTGATGGTGCGCGGGCTCGACGGCCGGGGCGGCGAGGGGGAGCGCGGCGAGCGCGGCGAGCGCGCAGAGCGCGACGAGCGGCCGGTTCATGGCGGATCTCCGTAGGCGCAGCGAAAGCCCAGGTTGGCGGTGGTGTAGGAGGCCTCGAGCGAGGACAGGAGCGCCATGCGCATCAGCACCGGGTAGTCCTCGCGGGACTCGGCGGCGAGCGCGCCCGCGCCGCAGAACTGCAGCTTGTCCGGGTCGCCCTGGTTGCGGCTGTCGCCGCTGACCATCAGGCCGCCGAAGTCCTCGACCCACTCCCAGACGAGGCCGTGCAGGTCGCGCAGGCCGTAGACGTTGGCCGGCCCCTGCCCGACCGCCGGCAGCGGACGGCCGGAGGGCACCGCGTACCAGGCGAGGATGCGCTCGCGGAATGCCGGGTCGGCGCGCGCGTCGCCGCGCGTCTCGTCGGCCGCGGCGGCGTACTCCCACTCGTACCAGGTCGGCAGCCGGCCCGCGTGCGCGGCACAGTAGGCGCGCGCCGCGAACCAGCTGACGTGCGTCACCGGCTGTTCGGCGCGCGCGCCCTCGCCCGGCGTCAGCGGGCCCTGCCAGTGGGCGAGGTACTGCGAGTCGGCCTTGAGCGAGGGCACGCTGCCGCGCCGCCACTCGGGGTGGAGGGTCACGAAGGCGAGGTAGTCGCCGTTGGTGACCGGCGTGACGTCGAGCGCGAACGGCGCGAGGCGCACGGTCTTCTGGTCGGGCCCGGGCGCGACCACCGGCGTGAACTCCCCGCCCGGCAGCGACGCCGGCGCCGCACCCGCCGCGGCGGCCGCGGCCGCGAGCAGCGCCGCGGCCGCGAGCCCGGGCAGGACGTGTGCCGGCCTTTGCATCGCGCCCCCGTCGTCCTCAGTGCGCGGCGCCCGCCGGACGCTTGGTGGTCTTGCGGATCTCGGCCACGTCGGCCGAGCTCACCTGCGCGTCCTCGTTGCCCCAGGAGTTGCGCACGTAGGTCAGGATGTTGGCGACCTCGTCGTCGTTGAGCTGGCTCATCGGCGGCATCACCGAGTTGAAGTTCTTGCCGTTGACGGTGACCGGGCCGGTGAGGCCGTTGAGCACGATGCCGATCACGCGCTTCAGGTCGCCCATCAGCACGTCGGACTTGGCGAGCGGCGGGAACACGCCCTCGAGGCCCTGGCCGTTGAGCTGGTGGCAGACCGAGCAGGTGCCGGTGAAGAGCTTCTCGCCGGCCTTGATCTGCTCGTCCTTGGTGAGCTTGCCCTTGGCCGCGGCGGTGGTCGCCCGCTCGACCGCCGGCGCCGCGATGGCCTTGTCGGCGAGGTAGACCGAGTCGACCTCCTTGCCGGAGTAGATCGCCTTGTTCTCGGGCCCGTCGATCTTGAGGATGCCGAGCGCGCCCTTGTTGAAGGCGCGGAACAGCGAGTGGTCGACCAGCACGTAGCTGCCCGGCACGCGCGCGTGGAACTCCATCATCGCCGCGCCGCCCGCCGGGATCAGGGTCGTCTGCACGTTCTCCTGGAAGTGCGTGCCGCCCTCGAAGAACACCCGGTCGAAGATCGCGCCGATCACGTGGAAGCTCGACACCAAGTTCGGGCCGCCGTTGCCGACGTACAGGCGCACGCTCTCGCCGACCTTGGCCTTGAGGGCCTTGTCGCCGATCAGCGAGCCCTCCGAGCCGTTGAACAGGACGTAGGTCGGGCGCTCGTCGATCGCGCGCTGCATGTCGAAGGGCTGCGTGCCCTTCTCGCGGTACTTGCCGACCGTGTAGAAGTCGCCCTGCATCACGTAGTACTCGTGGTCGACCGGCGGCAGGCCTTCCGGCGGCTCGACCAGGATCAGGCCGTACATGCCGTTGGCCACGTGCATGCCGACCGGCGCGGTGGCGCAGTGGTAGACGTAGATGCCGGCGTTGAGCGCCTTGAACGTGAACTGCGACTCGTGGCCGGGCGCCGTGAAGCTCGAGGCCGCGCCGCCGCCCGGGCCGGTGACGCCGTGCAGGTCGATGTTGTGCGGCATCTTGCTGTCGGGGTGGTTCTTGAGGTGGAACTCCACGGTGTCGCCCTGGCGCACGCGGATGAAGCTGCCCGGCACCGTGCCGCCGAAGGTCCAGAACGTGTAGCGCACGCCCTCGGAGATCTCCTTCTCGACCTCGCGCACCTCGAGCTCGACGATGACCTTGGCGGGATAGAAGCGCCGCGTCGGCGGCGGCACCTCCGGCGGCGAGGTCAGCGTCGCGTGGATCGGCTCGCCCATCGGCGGACCGAAGTCGCCCTTCAGCGAGCGGTCGGGATCGGCGGGCGTGGCAACCGCGGCCGCGGCCGCGGGAGCGGCGAGCGCGGGCAACGTGAGGGTCGCGAGGAAGGTGGCGGCCACCAGGCGCAGCAAGGTCGTCATCTGGGAAATCCTCCGAGAGAGCCGAGGCGCGGCCCGCGGCCGCGCCTGACGGGACCGCCCGCAGCCTACGCCGGCTGCGCGGCAGAGCTCACGCCGCCGCGCAGCACGCCGGGCGGGGGCGCCGCCGTCGTCTGCTGCACAGTGTCGCCGCGCGCCGGGCCCAGCCACCTTGACTCAGGTCAAGCGCCCCCCGCCGGCGCCTGCGGCTTTCCGAAACGCCCGCGGCGCTCCGCGAGACAGCTCACCACTGGCCGCTGTTCGGCATCGACCGCCAGGGCTCGGCCGGGGGCTTCGCGCCGCCCTTCTGCAGCAGCTCGATCGAGATGTTGTCCGGGGAACGGATGAACGCCATGCGGCCGTCGCGCGGCGGGCGGTTGATCGTGACGCCGGCGTTCATCAGCCGCTCGCACAGCGCGTAGATGTCGTCGACCTCGTAGGCGAGGTGGCCGAAGGCGCGCCCGGACGTGTAGACCTCCGGGTCCCAGTTGTAGGTCAGCTCCACCTGCGCCGCGTGGTCGCCGGGCGCCGCGAGGAACGCGAGCGTGTAGCGGCCGGCCTCGTAGTCGCGCCGCCCGACGAGCTCGAGACCGAGCTTGTTGCAATAGAAGTCGAGCGAGGCGTCGAGGTCGGTGACGCGCACCATCGTGTGCAGGTACTTCATCGCGGAGCCTCCCAAGGCGGCGGCCCATGATGCCGCGTCCGCGCGCGGCTTTCACGCGCAGCGCTGTGCTAGGCTCCCCCGCCTCGCGGCCGCGCCGCGCGTGAGGGACTCCGACCGTGACGCGACTTAAGGCCCTGCCGCTCGCCGCGG
>JAFEDP010000177.1 GCA_018241545.1 Pseudomonadota bacterium | reverse complement strand
GGGCGCGGCCGGGGCGCGATCCCGACCGGTACCGCTGCCGGACTCCTTCACGGTGCTGGTCGCCACGCCGCGCTGAGCGGCGGCACTAGGCCGCCGCGGCGAGCCGGACCGACGGCAGCGTGACCCGCGCCACGAGGCCGCTCTGGTCGCGGCGGTTGGCGAGCGTCACTTGCCCGCCGAGGCGCTCGGCGATGGTGCGCGCGGTGGCGAGCCCGAGGCCGCTGCCGCCCTCGAGCGCGTTCGGCGCCCGGTAGAAGCGCTCGAAGACACGTTCGATCTCGGCCTCCGGCAGCCCGGGGCCCTCGTCGATCACCTCGAGCGCGAGCGCCTCGCCGTCGCGTTCGGCGCGCAGGCGCACCACGCCGCCCTCCGGCGAGTAGCGCAGCGCGTTCTCGAGCAGGTTGCCGACGATCAGCATCAGGCGACCGAGGTCGCCCGGAGCGTCGCCCTCGGCCTCCGGCTCGAGCACGATGCGCACGCCGCGCGCGACGGCCAGCGGGCCGTAGAGGCCGGCGACCTCCTCGAACAGCCCCTCGACCGGCGTGTGCGCATCGCGATGGCGCGCGTCGCGCGCCTCGCCCGCGAGCGCGAGCAGGTGGTGCGTCAGGCGCACGATGCGCCGGATGCCGGCCTTGAGCTCGGCGAAGCGCGCACCCCTCTCGGCGGGGTCGCGGCAGGTCTCGAGCACGTCGGCCTGCAGCTGCAGCGCGGCGATCGGCGTGCGCAGCGCGTGCGCGGCGTCGCCGACGAAGCGCCGCTCGTGCTCGAGCGACTCGGCGAGGCGCGCCAGCAGCCGGTTCATGGCGTCCACCAGCGGCCGCAGGTCCTCGGGCTGCGAGGCGGCCGGCACCGGATCGAGCGCGAGCGGCGAGCGCTCGGCGATCGAGCGGATCGAGGCCTCGAGCGGCACGAGCCCGCGGCGCACCCCGTAGCCGATCAGCAGCGCCAGCACCGGCAGCAGCACCACCACCGGCAGCAGCACCGCGAGCGCGCCGCCGAGCGCGGCCTCGCGCTGTACGTCGAGCGATTGCGCGACCGCCACCGTGCGCGCGCCGGTGTCGAGACCGTAGACGCGGTAGGGGTGTCCGCCGATGCGCCGCTCGCTGAAGCCGGGCGCCGGCGTCGGCAGCGGCACGGGGGTCTCGGTGCTGTAGCGCACGGCCCCGGACTCGTCGCGCACGGTGACCAGGATGTCCTCGCGCGCGTCGCTGGCCGGGTCGACGTCGCGGCCGGCGGTCGGCACGGTGGGGTCAATCTTGCGCGCCGCGACGAGGCGCGCCACCTGCTGCAACTGGTAGTCGAGCAGGCCCTGCGTCGCTTCGCGCGCGCGCAGGTAGACGAAGACCGCGGAGCCGGAACCCACCACGATCAGCGCGCCCAGCAGCCAGACGGTCAGCCGGGCACGCAGCGTGGTCATGGAGCCTGGCCGATCCGCCAGCCGACGCCGCGCACGTTCTCGATGATCGCCGCGCCGAGCTTGCGCCGCACGGTGTGGATGATCACCTCGATGACGTTGCTCTCGATCGCCTCGTTCCAGCCGTACAGGCTCTGCTCGAGCTGGGCGCGCGAGTGGATGACGCCCGGGCGGCTGATCAGCACGCGCAGCAGCGAGAACTCGCGCGGCGTCAGCGCGACGCGGTTGTCGTGCAGGCGTACCTCGTGGCGCACCGGGTCGACCACGAGTCCGCCGTGGACGATCTCAGCGGTGGCGCGCGCCTCCTGGCGTCGCAGCAGGCTGCGGATGCGCGCCTTGAGCTCGGCGAGCGCGAACGGCTTGACCAGGTAGTCGTCGGCGCCGGCGTCGAGCCCCTCGATGCGGTCCGAGACCGCGTCGCGCGCCGTGATCATCAGCACCGGGACCAGCGAGTGGCGCGCCCGCAGCTCCTTAAGGACCGACAGGCCGTCCTGTCGCGGCAGGCCCCAGTCCAGCAGCACCAGCGCGAAGCCCCCGTCGCCGCCCGCATGGCCGTTGGCAAGGGCCGCCGAGGCCGCCGCGCCGTCGCGCACCCAGTCAACGTGGTAGCCATCGTCCCCGAGTCCCCGGACGAGGCTTTCGCCGATCATCCGGTCGTCTTCCACGAGCAGTAGGCGCATCGTCGGAACCCTCTCGCTGGCTTACCGAGATCATCCTGACGACCCTCACTTAACGATCACTTAAGACCGGCTGGCCCCGGGGCGGGGGCCCCGCCAGAATAGCGCCCCGACCCGGCCACCGTCGCCCCCCGGAGCCCGCCTTGAAGTCCGTCCGCGAACCGCGCCTCGAGACCATCCCGCTCAAGGACCTGTACCCGACCCAGATCACGGTCGGGATGCGCGAGGTCCGCGAGAAGCGCCGCCACTGGCGCGAGGCCGGCCACAAGGCGCGCTTCCTCGGCAGCCACCTGATCCCGGTGATCCGCGGCCCGCGGGCCCGCTGCTACGTGATCGACCACCACCACCTGGCGCGCGCCCTGTACGACGAGGGCGTGCGCCAGATCGCGGTCACGGTGGTCGCCGACCTCGGCAAGCTCGACAAGGACGAGTTCTGGACCTACCTCGACAACCGCGGCTGGATGCACCCGTTCGACGACCGCGGCCGGCGCCGCCCCCATCGCGACTTGCCGCGGCGCGTCACCGAGCTCGTCGACGACCCCTACCGCAGCCTCGCCGGCGAGCTGCGCCGCGCCGGGGGCTTCGCCAAGGACACGACGCCCTTCAGCGAGTTCCTGTGGGCCGACTTCCTGCGGCGGCGCATCAAGCGCGCGCGCGTGGAGCGCAACTTCACCGCGGCGCTCGAGCAGGCGCTGCGGCTCGCCAAGGCCGAGGACGCCGATTACCTGCCGGGCTGGTGCGGCCCGGTGCCCCGCGACTGAGCCCCGGGCGCCCGCCGGGCGCCCCCTGACCAGGACCCCCGCCATGCCCATCGACCCGCGGGCCGCCCCGGCCCCGTCCGTTTCCGCCGCCGCGCCGCGCACCGCCGCGCGCGCGCTCGTCGACTGCCTGATCGCCCAGGAGGTGCCGATCGCCTTCGCGGTCGCGGGCGAGAGCTACCTCGCGGTACTCGATGCGCTCTACGACGTGCGCGAGCGGCTGCCGCTCGTGACCTGCCGCCACGAGGCGGGCGCGGCCAACATGGCCGAGGCCGTCGGCAAGCTGACCGGGCGTCCCGGGGTCTGCTTCGTCACGCGCGGCCCGGGCGCCACGCACGCCAGCATCGCCGTGCACACGGCGCAGCAGGATGCGACGCCGCTCGTGCTGTTCGTCGGCCAGGTCGCGCGCCAGGACCTCGGCCGCGACGCGTTCCAGGAAATCGACTTCGGGGCGATGTTCGGCTCGATCGCCAAGTGGGTCGTCGAGGTGCACGAGCCCGAGCGCATGAGCGAGCTCGTCACGCGCGCGTTCGCGATCGCGCTCAACGGGCGCCCGGGACCGGTGGTGGTGAGCCTGCCCGAGGACGTGCTGGAGGAGCCGTGCACGCTGCCCGCCGGGCCGCGCATCGAGCGCATCGCGACCCCGCTCGAGCCCGCCGTGACGCGCGAGATCGCGCACCGCCTGCGCGGTGCGGCGCGCCCGCTCTGCTGGGTGGGCGGCAGCGGCTGGACCGAGGCCGGCACCGAGGCGCTGCGCCACTTCGCCGAGCGCTGGCGGCTGCCGGTCGCGACCGGCTTCCGGCGCAAGGACCTGTTCCCCAACGACCACCCGAGCTACGTCGGCGAGTTCGGCTTCGCCGCCGGCAGCGGCGCGATGCGCGCGCTCAGCGAGGCCGACCTCGTGCTCGCGCTCGGCACCAACCTGTGCGACGTCGAGACCGGCGGCTACACGCGCCTCGACCCGCGCACCAGCGTCACGCACGTGGTGCACGTGGCGATGCGGCCGGAGGACGCCGGCCGCGTGTTCCCGGTGGCGCTGCGCGCGAGCGCCTCGCCCGACGCCGCCGCGCTCGCGCTCGCCCAGGAGCCGCCGCCCGCCGCGCCGGCCTGGGCCGCCTGGAGCGCCGCCGCGCGCGATGCCTACGTGCGCGACCTCGAGCCCGTGCCGGTCACCGGCGCGGTCAACCCGAGCGAGGTGCTGCGCGAGCTCAGGCGCCGGCTGCCCGACGATGCGATCGTCGCCAACGGCGCCGGCAACTACGCCGCCTGGCTGCACCGGTTCTTCGAGCACCGGCGTTTCAGGACCCAGCTCGCGCCGCAGAGCGGCGCGATGGGCTACGGCGTGCCGGCCGCGATCGCCGCGGCGCTGCTTCACCCGGGACGGCGCGTGGTCGCGGTCGCGGGCGACGGCTGCTTCATGATGTCGGCGAACGAACTCGTCACCGCCGCCGCCACTGGCGCGCGCGTGCTGTTCCTGGTGTTCAACAACGGCAGCTTCGGCACCATCCGCATGCACCAGGAGACGCGCTTCCCCGGCCGCGTGCACGCGACCGAGCTCGTCAACCCGGATTTCGTGGCGCTCGCGCAGGCCTGCGGCGTCGGCGCCGAACGCGTCGCGCACACCGAGGATTTCGCGGCGGCGCTCGCCTCGGCGCTCGCCGCCGCCGGGCCGCGACTGATCGAGCTCGTGACCAGCGTCGAGGACATCGCGCCCGGACGGCGCCTGTCCGCGCTCGCGGCGCGCCGCGCCTGAACGGGGCGCGGCGGGCCGCCGGCCCGCCGCGCGCGCCTCAGGCGCGCTTGGCCTCGGCCGCCGGCGTCAGCACCTCGAGCAGCGAGCGCTCGAGGATGTCGAGGCCCTCGGTGATGATCGCATCGCTCGCGGTCAGCGGCACCAGGAAGCGGATCACGTTGGCGCGCGTGCCGCAGGAGAGGATCACGAGGCCGTTGGCGGCGGCGCGCGCCACCAGCGCCTTGGTCAGGTCCGGGTCCGGCAGGTGCGGGTCGTTGTGCTTGACGAGCTCGAGCGCGACCATCGCGCCGAGGCCGCGCACGTCGCCGATGCACGTGAGGCCGTGGCGGCCCTTGAGCCCGTTGAGCCGCTGCTTGAGCAGCGCGCCGATCGCGGTGGCGCGCAGGCACAGGTGCTCCTTCTCGATCACGTCGAGCACCGCGAGCGCCGCGGCGCAGCTCAGCGGCGAGCCGGCGTAGGTGCCGCCGAGGCCGCCCGGGCCGGGCGCATCCATGATCTCGGCCTTGCCCACGACGCCCGACAGCGGGAAGCCGCCGGCGAGGCTCTTGGCGACGGTCATCAGGTCGGGCTCGACGCCGGCGTGCTCGATGGCGAACAGCTTGCCGGTGCGCGCGAAGCCGGTCTGCACCTCGTCGGCGATCATCACGATGCCGTGCTCGGTGCACAGGCGCCGAAGCTCGCGCAGGAACTCGACCGGCGCCGGGTAGAAGCCGCCCTCGCCCTGCACCGGCTCGATGATGATCGCGGCGACGCGCGTGGGATCGACGTCGGACTTGAACAGCGTGTCGAGCGCCGCGAGCGCGGTCGCCTGTGACACGCCGAGGTACTCGGCCGGGAACGGCAGGTGGTAGATCTCGCCGGGCATCGGCCCGAATCCGACCTTGTACGGGGCGGTCTTGCCGGTCAGTCCCATCGCGAACATCGTGCGGCCGTGGAACGCGCCGGAGAAGGCGATCACGGCGCTGCGCTTGGTGTAGGCGCGCGAGATCTTGACCGCGTTCTCGACCGCCTCGGCCCCGGTCGAGAAGAAGATCGACTTCTTCGGGGTCGACCCCGGCGCCAGCCGGTTCAGCCGGTCGGCGAGGCGCACGTAGCTCTCGTACTGCGTGACCTGGAAGCAGGTGTGCGAGAAGCGCTCGAGCTGGGCGGCGACCGCGGCCTTCACGGCCGGGTGCAGGTGGCCGGTGTTGAGCACCGCGATGCCGGCGGCGAAGTCGATGTAGCGCTTGCCCTCGACGTCCCAGATCTCGGCGTTGCTGGCGCGATCGGTGAACACCGGCAGCAGGCTCGCGACGCCGCGCGGCAGGGCCGCTTCCCGAAGCTTCTGCAGTTCCGCGTTGGTCGTCATGGCGCCTGGTTCTCCTTGGAATTCGTTCGGCGCCGAGGGTCCGGCGGCCGGGACCCTGCAATTTACCAGCCCGACCCCGGGGGGTCGATGGCGCGCCGGTCACGCCGGGCGCGCCAGATGAGAATCGCCCGCATCGGCGCCGGCCGGCGCCCGGGGTCAGGCGGGTTGCGGGCACTCCAGGTGCACGCAGGTACCGTGGGTGTCGTTCGGCTGGATCAGCAGCTGCGCCCCGATCAGGTCGGCCCGGTAGCGCATGGTCTTGAAGCCGAGGCCCTCG
>JAFEDP010000176.1 GCA_018241545.1 Pseudomonadota bacterium | reverse complement strand
GGCCCCGCAGGTGCTGGACCTCCCGGATCCGCTGCTGGACCTGCTGTCGGCGGGTGCGCCGAATCCGCGCGACCGCCCGACCGAGGTCGAGGTCTTCGGCGACACGCGCACGCCGGGCTTCAGGCTCGAGGTCGCGGCGGCGGCCGCCGCCGACCTCGCGCTGCAGGACCTGCTCGAGCCCTCGCGCCTCAATCGCGTGCTCGAGCAGGGCGAACGCGAGGCGGGGCAGCTCGGGCTGCCGGAACTCCTCGATGCGACGATCCGCGCGGTGTTCGCCGACGACGGCGGCGGCGCGCACGCCGGCACCGTGCGGCGGGCGGTGCGGGCGCGCCTCGTCACGCACCTGGCGGGTGCGGTCAGCGCGAGGTCGCTGTCGCCCGGCGCGGCCGCCGTGCTGCACGCCGCGCTCGCCGACCTCGGCCGGCGGCTCGCGGCGGTGCGCCGCGGCTCCCCCGAGGACCTCGCGCAGGCGCGCTACTACGCCGCACTGCTGGCGGCGCCGACGTCCGAGCACCTCGCCGTCCTGGTCGGGCGCGAGGCCGGCCAGCCGGCACCGCCGCCCGGCATGCCGATCGGCGCGGCCGAGGACGACTGGTTCGGCGACGGCGGCGGGTAGCGCTCAACGCGCCGCGGCGGCTTCGCGCTGCTTCGCCTGCGCGACCATGCGGCGCACGTCGGCCAGCAGGGCCGGCGCGTCGTAGACGATCCCGTCGTGGATCGTATAGCGCACGCCGCCGACGCGGATGGGCTTGCCGGTCGCGTCGTCGAGCCGGAGCGCGCCGGTGCCGTACAGCACCTTGAAGTCGGCCAGCGGGTTCTCGGGCACGATCACGAGGTCGGCCACCTTGCCGGCCTCGACCGAGCCGAGCCGGTCCGCCATGCCCAGCAGCTCCGCGCCCGACAGCGTCGCGGAGCGCACGACCTCGAGCGGATGGAAGCCAGCCTCCTGCAGCAGCTCGAGCTCGCGCACCCACGCGAAGCCGAACAGCTTGTAGATGAAACCCGCGTCGTCGCCGACCGCGACGCGGCCGCCGGCGTTCTTGAAGTCGTTGATGAACGACATCCAGATCGCGTAGTTGCGCCGCCAGGCCACCTCGTCGGCCGTGGTCCAGCCGAACCAGTACGCGCCATGCGCCTCGCGGTTGGGGGCGAACCAGCGCATCAGCGTCGGCAGCGTGTACTCGTCGTGCCACTCGGCGCGCGCCTCGCGCATCAGGTCGCGGCTCGCCTCGTAGATCGTGAACGTCGGCACGATCGTGAAGTCGCGCTGCACCAGCGTCGTGATGACCTCGCGCCAGCGCTCGCTGCCGCGCGGCGCCGCCTGTTCCCACAGCCGCCCGGCCTGGCCGAAGCGGTCGGACTCGTCGTTGTAGTTGTAGCCCGCCGGGTAGTTCTGCACGCGCCGGTCGGTGAACAGGGCCTCCGGCAGCCCGTACCAGTGCTCCATGCTGGTGAGTCCCCAGCCCGAGGTGTCCATGACGTTCATGCGCGCGACCGCGAGCTGGGCATGGTGACAGGCGCTGCGCAGGTGGCGCAGCTTCGCCTCGGCGAGAGCCGCCTGCATCACGTCCGGCGGCGAGCCGACGAACTTGATGCCGTCCGCGCCCGCGGCGGCGATCGAGTCGACCCAGCGGCGGGCCTCCTCCGGCGTGCGCACGGCGCCCTCCACCTCGACGCCGACCGGGAAGCCGGCGTACGCGGCGATCCGCGGCGCGACGATCTCGTGCGCGGCGCTGCGCCGGCGCTCCTCGAGCGTCCACTTGAGCCCGTTGAAGGAGCCCGCCTCGCGCACGGTCGTGATGCCGTGGCCGAGCCAGAGCTTGTAGACGTACTCGGCGGGCGGCACCTCGCCGACCTTGCCCTGCTCGGCCATGGCGATATGGGCGTGGGCGTTGATGAAGCCCGGCAGCACGTACATGCCGCTGGCGTCGATCTCGCGCTCTCCCGGCGCCGGACGTGCACGCGGCTGGATCGGCACCTTCGGGTAGCCGACGCTCGCGACGCGCGCGATGCGGTCGTTCTCGATCACGATGTCGACCGGGCCGAGCGGTGGTGCGCCGGTGCCGTCGATCAGCGTCGCGCCGCGGATCACGAGCCGGCGGAACGGGCCCTCGCCCTCGCCGGCACGGCGCGGCGGCGCTGGCTGTGGCGGGCGGACCGTGCCGCCCTCGATCGCACCGATGCCCTCCTCGCCCGCCCCGGCCGGCTGCGCGGCGCAGGCCAGAGTCGATCCGAGCAGCAGCACGACAGCGGCGGCGGCTGCAGCCCCGGCCCCGCGCCGCCACGCGCCCCCCATCGCTTCGCCCTTGCGCATCGGATCCCCCGGTAGCACCGCACAGACGCCGGCGGCAGCATCCCTACTCTAGCCCAACGGTCGCGCGCCGCGGGCCGATGGGATTCGCGGCCGCGGCACGCCATAATGCGTCGCGGCGCCGAAGCCGCAGGGGAGCCGCCATGACCACCCACACCGTGTGTCGCACCGACGAGATCGCCGTCGGCGCGATGAAGGCCTTCACCGTGGCCGGCCACAAGCTGGTGGTCTACCACCTGCAGGACGGGTTCTTCGCGACGCAGGGCAGCTGCACGCACGTGTTCGCCCCGCTCGCCAAGGGCAAGATCATCGACGGCTGCAAGGTGCAGTGCCCGTTCCACCGGGCGCGCTTCGACATCCGCAGCGGCGAGGTCGTCGACTGGGCGAACTTCCCGCCCGGGATCCAGGTCCTGAACGTCGTGCGCGGCGAGAAGGCGCTCAAGACGTACCCGGTCACGGTCGCGGGCAACGAGGTCCGGGTCGAGATCTGAGCGGGGGTCCGGCGCCGCGCCGGACGGACCCGGGAGGCGCACGTGGCGACGGCGACCAAGGACATTGCGGCGACCGTGCCTGACGCGGACGAGCGCGAGCTGCGCGTCGAGCTCGCTGCGGCGTTCCGTCTCGCCGCGCAGCTGGACTGGCACGAGTCGGTCGGCAATCACTTCAGCGTGGCCGTGTCCGCCGACGGCCGTCGCTTCCTGATGAACCCGCGCTGGAAGCACTTCGCGCTGCTGCGTGCGAGCGACCTGCAGCTGCTCGACAGCTCGGACGAGGGCACGATGTCGCGGCCGGACGCCCCTGACCCGTCCGCCTGGTGCATCCACGGGCGGATCCACGCGCGCTTGCCGAGCGCCCGCTGCGTGCTGCACCTGCACCCCCCGTACGGCACGGCGCTCTCGACGCTGGCAGACCCCGGGTTGCTGCCGATCGACCAGAACACGGCGCGCTTCTACAACCGCCTCGCCATCGACCACGACTTCGGCGGCATCGCCGACGAGAGCGCCGAGGGCGAGCGGCTCGCCGCGGCCCTCGCCGGGCAGCGGCGCATGATCATGGGCAACCACGGCCTGATCGTCACCGCCGCCACCGTCGCGGAGGCCTTCGAGGACCTGTACTTCCTCGAGCGCGCGGCGCGCACCCTGATGCTGGCCTACGCGACCGGCCGGCCGCTCAAGGTCATGCCGCCGGAGCTCGCGGAGCGGACGGCGCGCGGCTGGGACGCCTACCGCGACGCCGCCTTCGCGCACTTCCGCGATCTCAGGCAACTGCTCGACGCGCGCGATCCGTCCTACCGCGACTGAGCGGGGCGCGTGCGGCGCATCTCAGTGGTAGTAGTAGTGGTAGCGGTAGGCGTACGGGTCGACCTTCGGCGGCTCCACCTTGTAGAGCGGCTGCAGGAACGCGACCAGGTCGACGAGCTGCGTCACCGTCATCACGTCGTTGAGTCCGGCGATGCTCATCACCGAGGGGCCGCCCGGGACCGGCTCGGCGCCCGGTCGGTCGGACGGTACCTTGTGGGTCGGGTTGATGATCGCCGTGACGAGCTCCGCATAGCTCTTGACGCGCGTGACCTTGCCGCCCAGCACGACGTGAGCCGCGCCCGTGCCTTCGAAGCGCGCATCGATGCCCGGCGCCTCGTGGCACACGTGGCAGCGCAGCGCGACGAAGTCCTTGCGGCCGGCGGCCGGGTCTCCGGTGGGCAGCCTGAACAGGTTGGCGGTGTCGGTGCCGCCGACGCCGCAGCCGCCGAGCAGCCCGGCGAGTACGAGCACTGCAGGGGAGGTCTTCATGGGGCCCTCCGCATCCGGGACGGATGGTGGCCGCCAGCCTCGCGCCGCCCGGCGGCAGGCGTCTAGCCTCGGAAAACCCCAGCGCTGTCGCGGCCCGCGCAGCGCGCGCTACTGCGCGTGGTTCTGGGCCGACTCGTCCGCGTGCTGGAGCTTGGCTTCGGCCTTCTCCGCGGCCTTCTCGACCGCCTGGCCGGCCTTGGCGACGCCGTGCGCGGTCGCCTTGGCCACCTTGCGCGCGCCGTGCGCCGTCGCATGGCCGACCTTCTTGGCCGTCTCCTTGGCGCTCTCGCCGGCGGCCTTGACCTCCTGCTTGAGCGAGCCGCCTTCCGGCTGGGCCGGCGCATCTGCGCCCGCCCACGCGGCCTGTCCCGCCAGGAGCACGCCGGCGGCGAACGCCAGCCCGAACCTTCCTGAACCCTTCATGTCTTCGTCCTCCGCGTGCGGCGGCGATCCGGCGGTGCCGCGCCCTGCCTCAGAGTATGCCTGAGGGCCCGAGTTCCCGAGCCCGGTGGCGGGTACGGCGGCGATCGGCGAGGATCGCGCCAGGCGGACGCGGCGTGCCGCTCGGGAGCCCAGCATGCGGATACTCATCGTCGGCGCCGGCGCGACCGGCGGGTACTTCGGCGGCCGCCTGCTCGAGGCGGGCCGCGACGTGACGTTTCTGGTGCGGCCGGCGCGCGCGGCGGCCCTCGCGACCCGCGGCCTCGTCATCCACAGCCCGCGCGGCGACTACCGGCACCCGCGCCCACCGGTGGTGACGGCCGAGCAGCTCTCCGGGCCGTACGACCTCGTGCTGCTCGCCTGCAAGGCCTACGACCTGGACGGCGCGATCGCGAGCTTCGCTCCGGCCGTCGGTCCCGCAACCACGATCCTGCCGCTGCTGAACGGCCTGCGCCACCTCGACCGGCTCGACGCGCGCTTCGGGCTGCGCGCCGCGCTCGGCGGGCAGTGCGTCATCTCGGCGGCGCTCGACCCGGACGGCGCGATCCGGCACCTCAACGAGGCGCACGCGCTGTCTTTCGGCGAGCGCGATGGCTCGGCTTCGGCACGCGTCGCCGCGCTGGCCGAGGCCTGCGCGGGCGCGCGCTTCGAGGCGCGCCCGAGCGGCGCCATCGTCCAGGAGATGTGGGACAAGTGGGTGTTCATCGCCGCGCTCGCGGGCAGCACGTGCCTGCTGCGCGCGACGGTCGGCGACATCGTCGCCGCCGGCGGCGCCGAACTCGCGGTCGCGCTGCACGAGGAGTGCGCCGCGATCGCCGCAGGTCTCGGCCACCCCATGGCCGCCGCGACCCGCCAGCGCAACCATGCCCTGCTGACGACGCCGGGGTCGAGCTTCGCGGCCTCGATGCTGCGCGACATCGAGCGCGGCGGGCCGACGGAAGGCGAGCACGTGCTCACGGACCTGTTGCGGCGCGCAGCGGCGCCGCCGCCGCTGCTGCGGATCGCCGCCGTCCACGTCGCCGCGTACGAGGCGCGGCGCCGGCGCGAGCACGCGCCGTCGCGATGAGCGTCGTGGCAAGGCGCGCCGCGCCGGCGGCCGCCGGCGGATAGAATGATGGCCGCGGACACGCGAGCGCCCATGGACCCACTGGCCGAACTGCGCCGTTCCTACGAACGCGACTCGCTCGACGAGGCGCATTGCGCGGCCGATCCTCTGCAGCTGTTCCGGCGCTGGCTCGACCAGGCGGTCGCCGGCCAGCTGCCGGACCCGACGGCGATGACGGTCGCGACCGTCGGCGCCGATGGCCGGCCGTCGACGCGCGTGGTGCTTCTCAAGGGCTGCGACGCCGACGGATTCGTCTGGTACACGAACTACCACAGCCGCAAGGGGCGCGAGCTCGAGTCCAATCCGTGGGTCGCGCTGCAGTTCTTCTGGGCCGAGCTCGAGCGGGTCGTGCGCGTCGAGGGGCGCGCGCAGCGCACCAGCGCGGCCGAGTCCGACGAGTACTACGCATCGCGTCCACTGGACTCGCGGCTCGGCGCGTGGGCCTCGCCGCAGAGCGAGGTGATCGCCTCGCGCGCCGTGCTCGTCGCGCAGGCCGCGAAATACGCGGCCCGGTTCGCGCTCGCGCCGCCGCGGCCTCCCCACTGGGGCGGCTACCGCGTCGTCCCCGACTGCTATGAGTTCTGGCAGGGCCGGC